>NZ_JAHDIG010000153.1 GCF_020630935.1 Bernardetia sp. | reverse complement strand
CTTCTTCTTCGTCAGCGTTGAAGTCATACCATTCCGTAGGTAAGGCATTTTCAAACTGAATAGCATAAAACTCTGGTTTTTCTGCATCGGTGGCGTTGGAGTAATTGGTGTTTTTTTGTGAAGTACGAACGTAATTCTTGACCAAAAAGGCAGTTCCAAACGGTACACCAATCGCAACCGAAACACCTAAAACGGTAGGAAGTACATCAGCAAATTTTTTGGCAAGTAGTGGGTTCATAGCTTCTAAAATAAATGGTTGTCTTTTGGAAAGAGTTGCTCACGACGAGCTAATTCGTTTTTCCTGTATTCGTAGTAATCTTTGTCAGTTACTAATTTTTCTCTTTCCTTCTCTATCTCTTCCAACATTTTGTTTTTGATAGATTCAGTAGTTAGTGAGATGATAGAATCGTTGTATGATTTCACAGCTTCGGAAATAGCAATAATAGTGATTTCATTTTGCTCACCTTTGGTAATATCAATATTTGCTATGCGACGTGCCTCATTACATATCTCTGAAAAAATCTCAATGCGTTTTTTCGCTCCTTCTACCTCTTCTTGAGAAGGCTGATATTCAGACATTTCCTCTTCTTGTCTTTTCTCTTCTTCTATCTTTTTCAAGATATGATGTGCTTTACTCTTAGAGAAGCCTAATTTTGCACCAATTTGTCTTGTGGAAAGTCCTTGTTTGTGAAGTTTTAATACTTCTGTAAATTCTTTTGTCATGAGTTATCGGATTTTTCGATGAATAATTTAAGTAGATGGATTTTTTCTTCGGTGTTTTTGACACGAAGTTCTAACCTTTCTATATCTTGCCTCGTAGCATAGTTTTGTTTTTTCTTCTGAAGAACAGACAAAACGGCTGCTACAATGCTAGGAATCAATTTTTTGAGGAGTTGTAGCTTCATGTTTTAATTCTTTTAAAAGTCTAAACTCTAGTTTAAGCTCTCTTACTTCTTCCAGTATTTGTTGATAAACAGCTTCACGTTGTAGCTCCTTTTCCTCATTTTTATCAGCCTGTTCTTTGGCTTCTTGTTCGGCTTTTGCTTTGGCTTCTTTGAGGTCTGAAATATCTCTTTTCATGTCTCTGAAAGCGAGAAATTGTCGAAACATAAATCCAGCGAGCGTAAAAAGTCCAGAGGTTTGTCCAAAATCCAAGAGTGCGCCGAGCGTTACGGTTTTGATTTGTAATATTTCCAGTTGCATTATCAAAAAGTAGTAAGAGTAAGTAGATGAGTAACAGCATTCGGAGTAGCATAGATTAGGACTTTAGAGCAAATTTTTTAATAAGTTTGAACTGCTTGCTTTCATTGATAATGTGGTCAGAAACGGTGAGTAACCCATCATTATTGCCCTCAAACTTTTTGAGGATTTGATGAAAAGCACTCATTACTTGTTGTGCTTCTTTATCATTTTTTGCGTTGAAAGTGGCATCAAACTGATTGAAATTATAAGTTGCCATGTTGCTTAGGGATTAGGGTTTCTAATTGAGTTAAAAGAGATTTATTTTGAGAGGCGTGGTG
>NZ_JAHDIG010000152.1 GCF_020630935.1 Bernardetia sp. | reverse complement strand
TATGAAGACCAGTGGAGAAAACACCATGTTTCTAGTGTAGCAAGAGACATTTGGGTATATGACATGGAAAGTAAAACTCATACACAGCTGACAGAAAACAAAGAAGAAGACCGTAACCCAGTTTGGGTAGGTGATGATGTATATTTTTTGAGTGAAAAAGGCTTAAAATCTATCAACATTTTTAAAATGAATCCTTCTTCTCCAAGTACGCAGACACAAGTAACCAAATTAGAAAATCATCCTGTTCGTTTTCTTTCAGTTTCTAATGACAAAACGCTTTGTTTTGGCTACAATGGCGAAATTTATACAATGAAAGATGGCGCAGCTCCTCAAAAAGTAGCGATTCAAATTTCACAAGACAATCGTTATAATGACATTGTCTATAAAAATTTGAAAGGTGGAATTACAGATATGTCGGTTTCTCCAAATGGAAAAGAAATAGCTTTTATCGTTCGTGGTGAAGTATTCGTAACAGCAGTAGAAAATGGCTATACCAAAAGAATTACTGATACGCCAGAGCAAGAACGCAACGTAGATTTTAATAATGACGGAACAGCTTTGATTTATTCAGCTGAAAGAAATGGAAGTTGGAATGTTTATCAAACAAAACTAGCTCGTGAGGAAGAAAAATATTTTTATGCCAGTACACTTTTGAACGAAACAGCACTTACCAACAACAAAAACGAATCTTTTCAACCTCTTTTCTCTCCAGATGGAAAAGAAGTAGCTTATATCGAAGACCGTAAAGCATTGAAAGTAATTAATTTAGCATCAAAAGAAGTTCGTACCATTACAGACAAACTTTCATATTCGTATTCCGATGGCGACCAACATTATGTATGGTCTCCAGATTCAAAATGGTTTTTGATTACGTATGAACCTAATAAGGCGTGGATTCCACAAGTAGGTTTAGTAGCTGCCACAGGAAAAGAAGAAGTAAAAAACCTAACTCAAAGTGGTTATAGTGATAATACTCCTCGTTTTGCAATGAAAGGCAAGGCAATGTATTGGTTCTCTGACAGAGAAGGTCTGCGCTCACACGGAAGCTGGGGTTCTGAATACGATGCCTATATTCAGTTCTTTGAAGAAGATGCTTGGAAAAAATTTACGATGTCGGAAGAAGAATATACGCTGTGGAAAGAATTAGAAAGCGACAACAAAAAAGATGAGAAAAAAGACGAAGACGATAAGGACAAAAAGGAAGAAAAGAAGGATGAAAAAGTAGAACCTTTAAAATTTGATTGGACAGGCTTCGAAGACCGAAAATTACGCCTTACTAGCCACGCTTCACAGCTTAGTGATGCAGTCTTGACACCAGACGGAGACAAACTCTACTACCTCACCACTTTTGAAAAAGGGGCAGACCTTTGGATGGAAGATTTGAGAAAGAAAGAGACTAAACTTGTTTCGAAACTTGGTGCTAGACGTGCTAGTATGGTAATAGATAAAGAAGGGAAAAATCTGTTTGTGCTCGCCGATGGAAATATGCAAAAAATTGACTTGGCTTCAAATACGCCAAAACCTATTGCTATCGATGCTAAAATGAAACTCAATGCAGCAGCAGAGCGTGCCTATATGTTCGAACACATGTGGAGACAAGTGCGTGAGAAATTTTATGTAACTGATATTCACGGTGTAGATTGGGATTTTTATAAAAAAGAATATGCTCGTTTCTTACCTCATATCAACAACAATTACGATTTTGCTGAAATGGGTAGCGAACTTTTAGGAGAACTCAATGCTTCACACACAGGAACTCGTTACCGTCATTTTGATTCAAATGGTGATATGACAGCTGTTTTGGGAGCGTTTTATGATGAAACTCATAAGGGTAAAGGGCTCAAAATTGCAGAAGTATTGAACAAAAGTCCACTTCAAAAAGCCAATACAAAAGTAAAAGCAGGGGACATTATCTTAAAAATAGATGGCGTAGAAATTACTCCTACAACAAACTATCACACTCTTTTGAACAGAAAAGCAGACGAAAGAACGCTTCTTACGATTTTGGATGCCGAAAC
>NZ_JAHDIG010000151.1 GCF_020630935.1 Bernardetia sp. | reverse complement strand
CATTTTGAGCTTGCAAACTCTTTACCATTACCATCAGCGCATGAGCTGATGTAACTTCATTATCACGATATGCACCGATGATGAGCAAATAACGGTTCTCAATGTCTGTCATCAAGACTTTAAGTAAGTTCAATGATGCACCATCTGCCCACTGCATATCATCGATGAAAAGAACAACTGGGTGTTTTTTCTGACTAATAACACGAATAAATGATTTGAAGACGTAATTAAATCGGTTTTTAGCTTCATTGGGAGGAAGTTCTTGAACAGTTTCTTGCTCTCCAATAATCATTTCCAAGTTTGGAAGAACATCTAACAGAATTTGTCCATTTTCTCCGACTACCTTATTTATCTTTCGTTTCCACTCTGCTAATGACTCTTTTGTTTCTGTGAGTAAGTACTCTATAAACTCATTTAGGGCTTGGATAATAGCCGAATAGGGAACGTTTTTTTGATACTGGTCAAATTTTCCCTTTATAAAATATCCTCTTTTCTCTGTAATGGAACGATGGGTTTCATTGACAAGAGAAGTTTTTCCTACTCCAGAATACCCTTCTACCAAAATCATTTCGGTAGCTCCATTAGAGACTCTTTCAAAAGAGTTGAGTAATAATTTTACTTCATTTTCTCTACCATATAGTTTTTGAGGAATAGAAAAACGGTCAGAATAATCTTCTTGTCCTAACTTAAAATAATCTATTTTTCCATTTCCATTGGCAATAAAACCTTTCAAACAAAGCTCTAAATCTGCTTTTAAGCCAAAAGCTGACTGATAACGGTCTTCTGCATTTTTTTCTAGCAGTTTCATTACCAGTTCAGACAACACACGAGGCACAGAAGGGTTTACTTGATGAGGAGGTTGTGGTTTTTGTGCCAAATGACAATGCACGAGTTCAATAGAATCAGAAGCCGTAAAAGGTAATTTGCTTGTCAGAATTTCGTAAAAAGCAACTCCCAAAGAATACAAATCAGAACGGTAATCTACGGCACGGTTCATTCTGCCTGTCTGTTCTGGGGAAATATAAGCAAGTGTACCTTCTAAAGAATCTGGGCTTCGGAGGTCTTGTACACGAGTGTCTATACGTGAAGAAATACCAAAATCAATAATTTTGATGTTGTGCGTAGCAAAATCTACCAAGACATTGTTGCTATTAATGTCTTTATGAATGATATGATTTTGATGGATTTGCCAAAGAGCTTCAGCAATATTGATAGCTACCTTTAAAAAATCTTTGTACGTCCAAGAATTTTCAGCAAAACTCTTCTTAAATGTAATTCCAGAAAAATACTCCAATACAAGCGCAGGCTTACCCTCTAGTTTATCCTTTTTGTATGCCTTTCTGATGCCCTCAATTTTGAGGTCTTTTGTAAATTCATACTCGTTGTTAAACTGAATAAGCTGTGTTGGAGTCGGAAAATCATTTTTAATAACCTTGATAATAACTGGCGTGTTCCACTCGCTAGTATCTCGGTAATAAATGATTGAATTTACTCCCTCAAAAATAATTTTTGGAAGCGACGTTGCCACAGTCATAGATTTTTATGGTATTTGTGTGAGTTGATGCGTGTTTTGGATAGTAATTGTCTTTTCTTTCAAATTAGAAAATCTTGGTTTTATTTTCTCAATTTCCTTCTAAATTAAGTAATTGTTAATAGAAAATCCAAATTAAATATTTATTTATCTTTGGGTAATTCTTACATACTTATGAAGTAGAAATAATATAGTCTAATTTTTTATTTAAAAAGTTATATTATAGGGAAGCCAAGTGTTTTTATGTTGTTTCTAGCACATATAATTTACAAAATATTTTGCAATTTTATGCTACAACGGTAGAAGATTTTAAAAAATTGTTTTCTGCTTGCTTTTTTCAATTGATATGGACAATGTTTTAGACAAAGAACAAAATTTGAACGACAGAAAAAATAGCTCTTGGAAGCCTATTTTGGTTACAAATGGAATTTTAGCTATTCTCTTCGCAATATATGCTTACTATTCTAGTATAGACTTTAGATATTTATCATTTACTCCAAGTATGATAATTGGAAGAATGATTGTTATATTTTGCTGTGGAATAATTCTCATTAATATTTTTTTTACCTTCCTATCTCTCATTTTCTTTAGAAAATATTGGAAAAAGTGGATTGTTATGGTTGGATTTGGCATTCTCTTGTTTGTAACCATTTCATTTATACAGTCTTTTATAGATATTAGTAACTTGATTTTATAGAAAATGGAAAATAAAATACTAGATAAAGAAGAAGAAACGCCTATCAAAAGGACTTGGAATATAGAGTACTGGACATCAATAGATACTTGCTGTTCTGTGAGCCACAGAACAGGGAAAAAATACCGTTG
>NZ_JAHDIG010000150.1 GCF_020630935.1 Bernardetia sp. | reverse complement strand
TAAATTCCTTTTTACAACTCCACTTTCTTATAAACAGAGAGTGGAGTTTTTTTAGGTGGATGTTTTGTAAACTATAAACATATTTTTTTATAGATTAATGGACATCTATAGATATTTGCTGTTTTGTGAGTCCCAAAACAAGGAAAAAAATACTGTTGGTTGGTATTGTAAACACTAACAATTTTTCATCTAATGTTCAGTACTCTATTTTTTTTATTCACTCGTAGAGAGTACAATTCTGAAAGTTGTTCCTTTTCCTACTTCCGATTTCAGAACACTTATTTTTCCATTATGATATTGTTCTATGATACGCTTTGCAAGAGTAAGACCTAGTCCCCATCCTCGTTTTTTGGTAGTAAAACCAGGGCGAAAAACAGTTTTGATTTGACTTTGTGGTATTCCTTTTCCTGTATCTGTTATATCTAAAATAAGTTGTTTTTGACTTTTATTAGAGGAGAAAAATAGTGTAATACTTCCTCTTCCTCCCATTTCTGCCATTGCATCGACAGCATTTTTACAAATATTTTCAATAACCCATTCAAAAAGAGGTTTGTTTATTTGCGCATATAGTTTAGCATTTTTATCTGCTCTGATACTTAGTTTTACCTTATTTGAAATTCTCTTTTTAAGATATTCTGTTACTCCTTCTGTTACTTCCAAAACATTTTCCGAACTCAAATCAGGTACAGAGCCAATACTTGAAAAACGCCCTGTTATCATCGTAAGCCTAGCAATATCTTTTTCTATTTCCATCAAAATATCTTCTTCTACACTTCCATCGGCTCTAAAATACTCTACCCAAGCCATAAGTGCAGAAAGTGGTGTGCCAAGTTGGTGAGCCGTTTCCTTAGCAAGCCCGACCCAAACCCTGTTTTGTTCAGCACGGCGAGATGAACTAAATAAAAAGTAGGCAAAAATAAGAAAGGCTGTAATAATAGAAAGTTGTGCATAAGGAAAATATTTGAGTTGGGTAAGAAGTGTAGAGTTTTCATAGTAAATATAGTATTTCCACTCTTCAGAAATCTTGACTTCAATAGGAGGATGCGCTTCTTTCATGGAAATCAAATGTTCTCTTAATACTTTTTCTTTTTCTGCATCGTTAGCATTTTTTCTAAAGTCGATATTTCTTGATTCACTAGGGTTACCTTCTTCATCTGCAATAATCATTGGAATAGACTGATTTCCCTGTAAAATATCGGTTACTAAAAAATTTAACATCAAACTATCTTCTACCTGTACAACAAGTTCTTGAGCCTTTGCAACCAAATCTATTTGTTCTTGCTCACGCTCTGCCAAGTTATCTACCAATTCGTTGGTATAATATAAAGATGCTAAGCCAATAAGAGACGCAAATACAATAAGCATCCATTTGAGCTTAGAAGGAGACTGATGAAGAGAAAGCATAGTTTAATGACTTATTTTAGATAATTTTGTAATCAAATGTATGAAAAATATTTATTTCTACTCATATTTATCTATAACTGAACTTATTGAAGAGAAATAGAGTTTTATAGCTATCTAATCATTTTATTCCAGCGACTACAATGAAAAAAAACAAACAGAAAAAAGTAGAGAAAAAACGTAAAAAATTAGCTAAAAAAATAGATAGAAAATTAGATTATGAATTTGAGTTTTTGGGAATGCGAATCAATGACCTCATGCGAAATTCGACACAGGAGGTAATAGAACACCCAAAAATTCAGAATAAAATGTCTTTTTTGCATCTCTGTGCTATGATTTTTAATGAAGAGAAATTGAAGGATTTTTTGGATATGCCTGAGTGGGAAGAGAAAGTGAAAGAGAGAAAACAACTTCTAACAGTGATTGGGAAAATAAGAAATGAGCTTAAAGATATTGAAGATAAACTCTACAAAAGTATGATTGATAAAGGAAGTGAATTGTAGAAAAATTAAACTTTTATTGGATATTTTGGGTTGTAATTGTATATTTGCAACCCACTTAATTTTTGAAAGAAAAATTAAGACAATGTAAAAATGGGGCTGACTGGTTTTGACAGGACGAGTCTTTGCGTGTATAAGCATGTAGGCTATTGAGAAGACTAGCCTTATATCGATTTTCTCAACACAACAATCGGCGAATCTAATTACGCCATGGCTGCCTAACTCTAGGAGTTAAGTAACCATTGTCTTTGCTTAGTGTCTCTACTCTGCCGACACTAACATCCGTTTACCAAGTAAACCCATAGACATCAACCCTGCCAGAGTGAAGCAATGATGAGGGCAACGGCATCAGCGACGAAAATTTAGTTGATAAGGAATAATTTTGGACGTTATCGCCTGACTTATTCCTGACAATTAATAGGATAACTAAACATGTAGAAGGCACGATGAATGCCGTATTTGGACGTGGGTTCGACTCCCACCAGCTCCAC
>NZ_JAHDIG010000149.1 GCF_020630935.1 Bernardetia sp. | reverse complement strand
ACGACGTTCTTGAAATTTATTACCTAATCTGATAACTTCCCTATGCTCAGGAACTTCCGCAATCCATTATACGCCTGAGCTTTTGTAAGCAGGGTATTTTTTAATGTTTTCTGTCTTGATTAGTGTTTCCATTAGCTTAGGTTTAGGATTTCTAGTATGAGACCTTCATTTTGTTTTTCTAGCTCCAGTATTTCTTTATTTACTGTTTCTATATTTCGTAAAGGCTTATGCTGATAGAAATATTTATTAAAGCTAATTTCATATCCGATTTTGGTTTTTTCTAAGTCAATCCACGCTTCTTCTACATGTGGTTTTACTTCTTCTAAAAAATAAGAATAGATACTTTCTTTGAGAGGAATATTTTCATAGTCTCTCAAATCGCTTTCTGTCTCATAAATGATATACTCGCCTTTGTTTTTGGTAGCGTAATATCCGTAGTCGGATAGTTGTTCTTCTGTGCAATCTAGTCTATCCAAAAGAGCTTCTAGTTTTTCATCTTTTAGCTTTTGTGTTTTCTTGATTACTTTTTCTGCTGTTTCGTCGTACCACGTAATCGCATTGTAGATAGCATTTTTTTCAGAAGATGAGAGTTTCATTTCGTTGTCTTTAATTTGCTGTTCTACTTCTGCTTGAAAAATATTAAAGTCGCTATATTCTTCTGTACCTACGAGTTTCATTAGCTTTTGAGCAGCTTCAAGAATGGTTTTTTGCTTTTTCCATGTTTTAGGTGATGTGAGTGTGGTTCTCTTTTTAGAGTTCAAATCAATTCCGTTTTTCTCAGCCCATTCTACTATCTCTTTTCCGATTTGCTTCATTTCTGTATAAACCTTATCTCCATACGTTTCATACGCCCATTGCATAGGCTCAGTAAGGTGTTTGTCGTAGCGAAGCGTATTTATTTTTTCTTCTGAAAACTGTGCTTTTAGCCTTTTAGGTCTTTCAATAGAAACTTTATAGAAACCAAAATCTTCATTATCAAATACTTTTGAAGTAGGTTTGTCTTGGCTAGGTTCTGTTGTCTCAAAATTTATATGTGTATTTAAAATCTCCTGTATGTGTTCTTTTGTAAGCTCACAATTTTTTGCACCTAAGTTTTTACGAAGTTTTGTGTACTGCTCCGAAGCGTCAATGAGCTGTACTTTTCCTTTTCTGTTTTCTGCTTTTGCATTGCTCAAAAGCCAAATATAAGTCGTAATTCCTGTGTTATAGAAAAGGTTATTTGGAAGCTGAATGATAGCTTCTAGCATATCATTTTCAATAATATAGCGTCTGATATTACTTTCTCCTCCTCCAGCATCTCCAGTAAAAAGACTAGAGCCATTGTGTACAGAAGCAATCCTAGAGCCGTCAGTCTGTTCATTATTTGGCTTCATTTTGCTTACCATTTCCATCAAAAACAGAAGCTGTCCATCAGAAGAACGAGGTACAGCTTCGACGGTTTCAGTTTCTCCCCAGTAGTTGTCTAAATTCACAATAAAACGGTTATCAATAACATCTTTTCCGTCTTTAATATGTTTTTGTTCAGAAGCCCAAGATTTTCCGTAAGGAGGATTAGAAAGCATATAATTGAACTGAGTTCCTGCAAAACTATCCCTAGAAAGCGTTGAGCCTACATGTATATTTTCAGGACTGTTCCCCCTAATCATCATATCTGACTTACAAATAGCATACGTTTCGTCGTTTATTTCTTTTCCATAGAGATAGACAGAACCATTCGCTTTTATTGCTCCTTCTTCATCTTGAATAAAGTTTTGAGATTCAGTAAGCATTCCACCCGAACCACAAGCAGGGTCGTAGATAGTCATTACTGAGGGCAAATTATCTTTGATAGGCTCAAAAATAAGATGCGTCATGAGGTCAATTACTTCACGAGGTGTAAAATGCTCTCCTGCTTCTTCGTTATTTTCCTCATTAAATTTCCTGATAAGTTCCTCAAAAACATAACCCATTCCCAAGTTGGAAAGAGGTGGTAGTTTTCGTCCTTCGGCATCTTCTGCTTCAAAGGGTGTGAGATTAATATTTTTAGAAGTAAATTTTTCTAAAACATCTAGCCATACATCTTTAGAAATCATGTGTTCTACTTTACTCTTAAGATTAAAGCTCTTAATGATTTCTTTTACATTTTTACTAAAACCATTCAAATAATCCTCAAAGTCTGTTTGAGCAATTTGTCGACTGTTGCCGATGTTAGTCTTGAGTAGTTGAAGTGTCCATTTACTTGTATTGTAAAACACTTGCTTACTTGCATCTTTTAGTGCTGCTGCGTCTAATTCTGTAAATTTAAGTTCTTCCCTTTGAAACTTAACCTCTTCTAAAACAGCCTCTTTTGTAGGTTCTAATAAAGCGTCAATCCTTCTCAAAACTACCATAGGCAAGATTACATCACGGTATTTTCCTCGCACGTAAACATCACGAAGGCAATCGTCAGCAATAGACCAAATAAAAGCAACTAATTTATTATGTGTAGTGGTGTCCATTTATATTTAATTTTTGAATATCCAAAAGCAATTAACAAAATAGTATAATACTAAGCAAATGTTAC
>NZ_JAHDIG010000148.1 GCF_020630935.1 Bernardetia sp. | reverse complement strand
AAGCACCTGTTATTATTGCAGATAAATACTCAATGTTAAGTAAAGAAGATTCTATGCAGTACAATATTGGCGGCATTAATGACGCAATGAAAGGTACAGAATTAGAAGCTGCTAATGAAGCGAATGAGCTGAAAACAATGAGTAAAAAAGAACGCAAAAAGCAACGTAGAGCAGAGCGTAAAGCCCGCAAAGCAGAACGCAAGGCAGCTAAAAGAGCGAAGAAAGCTGGTGAAAAGGTAGATGAACAATCTACTAAGAATGACAGAAAAGCTCGTAAAGCAGAACGCAAAGCGGCTAAAAAAGCGAAGAAAGATGCGAAAAAAGCCATTAAGGACGCTGTAAAACAAGCTGTTAAAGATTGTAGAGCAACTTGCGAAACAATTGAAGATAAAAAAGCTCGTAAAGCTTGCAAAAAACGTTGTAGAACAGAAGAAGGTTATGCACCTTACTATCGTACTCCAGAAGTGGAAGCTGTAGAAGGTATTGGCGAAGCTCCTAAAGGAGACGTAACTACAGTAGAAGATACCATTAAAGAAATGGACGAAGAACAAGGTAGTTACCAAAATAAATTAGACTCTTTAGAGCAAGTAATGAAGCAGGAACAAGTAGCTCGTGATGAAAAAATCAAAGCAGCAGCAACTAACCCTACTTCTCAACAACAGCCAGCAGCAATTGCACAACCACAGTCAACTGTTCCGCAGCAGGTACAGCCACAAGCTCCTGTTGTTGTTCCACAAACGCAACCTACTATTGTAATGCCTCCTGCGCCTGCACCAGCACCTACACCAATTCCTGTTTCAATAAACAACGGTGTAGATGAAAGTGATGTTCGTTCTATGCTTAATGAACGTGATTTGCAAGATTTGAAAATGCAAATGGAAATCATGAAGTTAAAGCAAGAATTGCAACAAGGTGGTAAGAATGATGCTACTTTGGAAATGTACAAATTGGAAACAGACCGCTTACGTCAAGAAGCTTCTGACAATAAAATATTGAAAGAAATTGAAAGCTTGAAAAAAGAAATTGAATCTTTAAGAGGCGGTTCTATTGATAGAACTATTGAGAAGGAAATCATCATCGAAAAAAAAAATGATGACGAACAAGAAATAATTTTCGAACGTGAAAGCAGTGAAACTGATGAGTTGAACAACGAATTGGAAGAACTCAAAAAAAGGTTAAATGAAAAGAAAAGCGAAGAGGAAAATGAGGAAACGGAAACAGAAACTATTGACCCTAATGAGGACTTGCGAAACGAAATTGAGCGTTTGAAAAAACAATTAGAAGAGAAGGAAAAGAACGAAGGTAATGAACGTTCTGAGGTGGATGATTTGCGTAAAGAAGTAGAAGCTTTACGTGCTGAAGTTAAAAAAAAAAATAACGAAAAGCCCGCTAATTCTAGCGGGCTTTCCGTTCCTTCTCCCAACGATGAGTTAGTATTGGAAATTGAACGTTTGAAAAAAGAACTAGCAGAGGCAAAGAGTAAACCACAACCCAAAGCATATCCTACAACACCAGTTGTAAATGATGCGGTAAGTCGTAAGTTAGATGCCTTAACCAACCAAATTAGTGGTTTGCAATCAGAGGTTACTAGGTTGCGTAATCAACCGCCACCAGCCCCTCGAATTATTACTACACCTGCACCACCAGCACCCGTTTATACGAGTCCTGCGCCACGTCGTATTATAAGTACTACACCTGCACCAGTTTATACAAGTCCTGCACCTGTTTATTCTGAGCCTGTAACTAGTGGACGTACTGCAACCATTGTTCGTTCAACGGATGGCTATGAGGAAGTAGTGAAGTATTTCAAAGCTGAAATTTTCTTTGGGAATAATTCTGTTTACATCACTCCTTCAGAAGAAGAAAAGATATACAAAGTCATTTCGGTTTTAAGTGATTATCCTGAATCACGTTTAAAAATAGAAGGGCATACTGATAAAACGGGTGCTGCCGAATACAATATGATTTTATCAAGAAGACGTGCTGAAGCTATTAGATCAAAACTAATTAACGAATATGGAATTGATAATGACCGTCTAATGATTAGTTTTTATGGAGAAGAATTAGCTAATAGAACAGGTAAAGATCCTTTAGCAAGAAAAGTTGTTTTATCATTTGTAAGATAATAGAATTATATCTTGTGGATGTCCTTTTTTAAGGGTAAAAAACTCTTTTGTCTTTTTCCTATATTTTTTTTGAGTACTACAGTAGTGTTTATTCCAATTATTTGGGATATTTCTCTACAGATGAAAATAAGCTATAGAACTGCTACAAGTGCCTACTTCTATTTTTATTAAAAAATAGGTTTATAGTCTGAAACAATTCTTATTTGAAAGTCTTTTTGTTTTAAAAATGGTGCTTTTTAGATAATATTGCCTATTATTTTGAGTACGACTTGAAAATGAAATGGACTCAAATCTTTTGATGCCCACGAGCGTTTATACGCATAATTTTTTCCTACATTACACAAACTCACATCTGGTAAATACCCCTATTTACATTGTATAAGTTTTTTGTACTATACTTTTGTCTCTGTATTCAAAAAACTTTTACTTTTACTATTCTCAATGACTGTTTAAACGGAAAAAAAAAATTTACTATTGCTTCTTTTGGAGCAGTTTATATTTTATACTTGCAACTTTATTGCAAAAAAATGGTTAAATAATGAGAAGGATATAGCCTCCTTTTATTTGGTGACTTTGGTATAATAAAGTCGTCTCATTTGTAGCTTGAATTAAATAATCCTATTAAAAATAATAATCATGAGTAACCAAGACGATATGGGTAGTAAAATTAAAAATACCACACCTAGACAAGCACTTATTGCTACTGTAGCCTTGTTGGTATTTGCCATATTACTTAATATTCTTTTCGGACCTAAAGACCACCATAAAAAACATGACAAGAAATTAGTTAAAAAGGAGGTTTTTGAAGAGACGAAAAAGAATGTAAAGAAAACAACGGATAAAGCTATCGCTAAAACAAAACATGCAGGAGAAAAATTGGGTATTGTTGCCCATGATGATAAGCATGAAGGCGAAGAAAAGCATAAAGATGGTGATAAGCACGAAGACGAAAAAACTGAGGAAGTAGTAGAAGAAGAAGTTGTAACAGAAGAAACTGAGGAAGTAGTAGAAGAGGAAGTTGTAACAGAAGAAACTGAGGAAGTAGTAGAAGAGGAAGTTGTAACAGAAG
>NZ_JAHDIG010000147.1 GCF_020630935.1 Bernardetia sp. | reverse complement strand
GATAAAATCTTGCACTAGAATGAAAAAATATACAAAAGTTGAAGATTAAATATTCTCTACTTCTTCCCATTCTGAAAAAATACCTTTTCAGTTTGGAAAAAATAGCTACTCATTATTTTCTATCAAAAATAAAAACAGCCGTTTTTGAAGTATATAGAGCGATTTTAAAAAATTTAGAACTATTTTTTGGTATATTTTCGCTTTGGCAAATGGATTGAAATATAATAAGTAAAGTAAGTAGTAGATTCTCAAAGGTTCTAATTTTGCTTGTGAGAGGTAGTAGGCTTAGAAGCAAAAACATTTTTTACAGAAACTTTATTTTTTAGAATCACACTCAGAATTAAACAAAGGAAAGTAAATATGAAGCAGTCAGTAGTCTGTTTTATCCATCGGATAACATTTTTTATGGGCTACTCATTTTTTTAACGCTTCGGCAAAACTTTTCAAAAAAGAAAAAGAAAATCCCTTTTCACAGATGAGAAGGGTATTTTTTTGCCTTTAAAGCATTCTTTAGTTAGAATATTATGGATACTTTTTTTGTGAGAGTTATACTATTTTTGTAGTATTGGATTTATATAAATGTTGTGCGTAATTTGACAAACCAAATCTCATGAAAAAAGTATAAGATAAATGAACGAAGATTTACTAAATGAACTGACAGAAATGGACGAAATCCATTGCGTTTTAAAATTACAAGAAGAGGCGGAGGAATATCTAAAAAGTTTTGGCTGGTGCCTAAAAATAAAAAAATCTTGGTACGACAATGAATTTAGTTCTTATGACATAATTGGAGTTTTTCTTTTTGAAATTGAACCTATAAATGAAACCGTAGATGAATTTGTTTGGATTATTGTTGGCGACTTACCAACTGTTTATTTGGACAAAAGTGTCGCTTCTGGAAAAGAGGCATTAGAAATTTACTGTGACTTAATGGAGGATTGGATTGTCAATGTTAAAAACGGACAATCTTTGGAGGAATGTTTTCCTGTTCCAGCTGAACCGACTGCTGAAAATGCTGATTTATTAAAAACCCGAATAGAATTAATTAAAGAAATATTTTTAACGGAATAATAAAAACTACGCACAACAACGTATAATTCCAACTAAGGTTTTGTGTCCTGCGGACACAGACGCTCACGCATCAAAGTCAGTTCTTTTTACTATCTTTATTTTCCAAATTCCCTTAGCTGGGTAATTATACAAGACCGTTACCTGTAATCATGAAACCAACTTTACAACTTCCTATAACGCTACGTCCACCAGAAATGGAAGAGGTTCCTATGAACTCCTCTTCTGTTAGGGAAAGATTGAAATTACGGAAAACTGCAAAAATTGTAGAAGGATTTAAAATTTTACCAAAAGACAATAACTCTGAACCCTCATCTGGCGCAAGGTTCTCCTTGTGCCTATTATTTTGTCAGCATATGCTGACGCAACAGCAAGTACAAGATAAAATCTTGCACTAGAATGGATGAATAAATCTTCCCATTCTGAAAAAACACCTTTTCAGTTTGGAAGAAATAGCTACTCATTATTTTCTATCAAAAAACAAAAACAGCCGTTTTTGAAGTATATAGAGCGATTTTGAAGAATTCAGAACTGTTTTTTGGCATATTTTCGCTTTGGCAAACAGATTGAAATATATAGAGCAAGTAAGTAGATAAGTAAGTAGTAGATTCTCAAAGGTTCTGATTTTGCTTGTGAGAGGTAGTAGGCTTAGAGGCAAAAACATTTTTTACAGAAACTTTATTTTTTAGAATCACAAAATACGAAGCCGTCAGTAGTCTGTTTTATCCATCGGATAACATTTTTTATAGGCTACTCATTTTTTAACGCTTCGGCAAAACTTTTCAAAAAAGAAAAAGAAAATCCCTTTTCACAGATGAGAAGGGTATTTTTTTGCTTAAAAATCGGTACTGACCTTAAGCTAAACTAGTTCAGTCTCGTAAAACATGTTAAAACATTCCTTCCCATGCCACAGTTAGAACATTTAAGAACTTCATTTTTTAACCTCCCCCCTTCTTTCAGAAGGACATTTTTTTAATCTATATTATGGAAAAAACATACAGCAAACTCCGAAAAGGAGCGTTCTATACAGCTATTGTACTTAGCGTTCTTATCATTATTTCAAGCGTACTTTCTCTCATATACGATATTCCAAGATGGTATTTAAAAGTATTAGACTTCCCTCGTATCATACAGCTCATCTTATCTATTTTAATATTTATCTTTTTTGTAGTTATAAAATTGAGATGGAATAGAGCCAGTATTTTACTCGTTACAGGACTTGTCTCAGCTGTTCTGATTCAACTTAGTGTTGTAGCTCCTTATTTGATGTGGTCAAAAGAAGTAAAATCAGCCGAAAATGTAACCAACCAAGGCAATACAGTAGGGATACTATTAGGAAATGTATTGATAGACAATAAAAAATCAGATAAATTTTTAGAAATTATTGAAAAAAATAATCCAGATATGATATTGGCTATGGAAGTAAATGAGTGGTGGGTAGATGAGCTAAAAGTATTGAAGAAAGATTACCCTCACGTTATAGAACTACCCTTAGATAACGCTTACGGTATGGCTCTTTATTCTAAATTTCCATTAAAAGAAAAAGAAATAAAATACTTGAATCTTTCACAAGTGCCTTCTTTTCATACGATTGTTGAGCTGCCATCAGGAAAAGACTTCAAGTTTTATGGAGTTCACCCAGTTGCTCCAGTTCCTAGCGACAAATATCCAGATAATGTAGGCGACAAAATAATAGGCGAGAATCAAGAAGAAGAAAAAGGACTTATCAGAGTAGCTGACTTTGTAGAAAAAGATAATCTACCCTCTATTGTGGGAGGAGATTTGAATGATGTAGCTTGGGGAAAAACAGAACGTCTGTTTGGAGAAGAAAACACAAAATTGAAAGATGTCAGAATTGGCAGAGGCTTATACAACACCTTTGATGCGACTTCTTATCTTTTTAGATGGTCTTTAGACCACTTCTATGTAACTGAAAATATTTCGGTAGTAGAATTTGAAAGACTAGAGAGCTTCGAATCTGACCATTTTCCTTTGTACGGAAAATTTTTAATTGAATAATTTTTTTTTGTCAAAACACTTGTCTGTAGAAGCTATTTGTAGTAAGTACTCGGACATATTTAGTTTACACTGTTATTTATTGTAAAAATACTGCTCTGTGTGTCACAGAGCAGGGGTAAAGTTGTCTTAC
>NZ_JAHDIG010000146.1 GCF_020630935.1 Bernardetia sp. | reverse complement strand
CCTCCTCTATTTTTCAAATAGTGAACACTTCTATCAGGAGTTGAGATTACATTTTTTGACATTATGGTAGGACTTCGTTTCCGTTAAATCTGATAATTAAATGAGGATGAATTTTAATGACATTTCCATTTTTTAAAAGGACATTGCGAGTGATATTTTTTCGCTCATTGGGACGGATAGAAAGACTATCCTTTTGTTTTTTTGCTCGCTTTTTTTGTGCTGCTTTTGAATTTTTGTAGAGCCTAGCATCGTGCAGATACATTTTTTCTCCTCCTGTATCTCGCCCAAGGTCAGCCGTAATGACAGTACAAGAAAATTTGGTAGGTTCTCCATATTCATCTAAAGAATCAATGATTCTAAATACTTCTGAGCTGTGTGTCATTTTTCTAAAAATTTATCTCTCCAAAAGGTAACTTCTCCATCTTTTTTTTCAATTTCCCTGTCTTTGAGTTTTAAAAGGTCATCATAGGTTTCTTTGATTTTATCTATATATGAAGTTCTTTCTTTGTTTACGAGGTATAAAAACAGCCCTAGTACACCTACAATAGTTACTTTTGAAGCGACATCAAAAATATCAAGGCTAGTGCTAACTACTGGATTTAGAGTAGCAGTACCTGTATTTACAAAATAAGAAGCAGCCGTAGAAAGTAGTACAGCTTGCAGTAGAGAGTCTAAGAAATAAAATCGCATAGCTTGTATTTTTTATTTCAAAAGAGCAGAAATATAGGCTTACTTTTTAGTAGCTAAAAACACATATATTGTACAACCTTTCTTGAATTACATTTTTTATGGTTTGCGTAGCTTACTTTAAAAAGATGTAGTTCAATCTGACTCTTTTTTTATGTTCAAATGGCTTGCTTTAGCTTGCTTTTTGGATATAAAAATGCCTTCTCTACGCAAAAAAATGGGTATAACCTTCATTTTTCAAAAAGCTACTTTTTGAAAAATGAAGGTTTTGAGAAATGATTTTGATATATTGTTTTTTATCTTATATTTGTAACTGGTGTTTATCTCCTTTAAAAAGTTGATAAATATAGCCTTATGGGTTGCCCCCTGTAAGGCTTTTTTTGTAGCTATCAGTTAATGAGATAAAAATACATGACCATCTATGTTAGTATATGAATGTCTTAACTCATGTTCATAGTGTTTGTAATCAAAAAAAGGCTCAATGGCTTTTATAAGATTTTCATCAAATAAACAATCAAAATGATTTTCTTTGTGTTGGTGTGCAAAGTCTGAGAACTCTTTATAATACCCTTGATAATTATTCTCATATATATCTATTGCGTTAGCCACTTCATTACATCCAAAGTGTTCTATCACAGATATAAAACAATCAATATCACTTTGCTCTTTATCTCTCACAAACTCAGCAAAATCAAATAGTCTTTCAAGGCTTTTTTCTCCCATACTTTCACTATAAAAATTATCGGGGAAGCCTTCAAAATCTTGGTACATGGGTTCTTCTATAGGTCCATTAAGAAGAGGGTATTTTTTATCTAGTTCTTTGAAGTATTCAAAGACACTTTTTACAAATTCTTTGGCACTATCAAACCCTAAGAGGTCAAACCATTTTCCAATGATGCCGTACTCGTTGTATGTGCCATAATCACTTACAAAAATTTTCATGAGGGTGGTGTTTATAATAAAAAAGTTGATATAAAAACCCTTGTAAGTTGCCCCTTACAAGGGTTTTGAAGAAATTATATTTGATAGCTCAAAAGCTGTTTTTTAAAGCTATCAATAGAATTTTCCATGTACACCTTTGTTGTATTTATCAAATCTTTGATAATATCACTATTGCCTAGCGTAAATTTTTCGTTCGACATAGGCTTCTCAAAGGTAATTCTAAATGTATCCATGTCGCTTCCCTCTGTGGCTTTTGAAAAAGATTCATACATGGCAAGTTTTAAATCTAACTTAGATTTAATCTTATTAGCCTGTTCTAATCTATTTATTTTTTCTTCTGCTGTTTTGTGAGAAGGCTTTTTGGCTTCTTGAAGTTGCTTTTCTAATAATCTGACTTGCTTCTGTGCCTCTTCTTTGGCATTTTTAGCAGCCGTTTGAAGTTCCTGCTCGTGATGCAATATTTTTGATTTTAAGATAGAGTTTTCAAGTTCTGCTTTTTCTGTGTCATTTTGTAAACTTTCTTTTTCCTCTTCTAGCCCTCTGAGGTCTGCTATAAATTCTAAACGCTCGTTCTCATGGTCTTTTTTAAGCTGTTTAATTTGCTCTTGAAGTTCTGTAATAGTAGGAACAGTTTTTGGCGCATCTTGTCCATTTTTTTCCTTAGTAACGGCTATTTTTTTCTGTGGTGTTTTTAATGAATTTGACATAATTCTAGGTGTTTATTTGTAAAAAAGTTGATGATAAACTCTTATAAATTGCCCTTTATAAAGAGTTTTTTTATAAAAATTGATAGTCTTTTCTATCTCTTTGCATACTACAAAAATTCATTATAAAAACCTACTATTTAGCGAAATAAAATACACTTTATTTATTATTTGTTTGTATATTTTATCTTTAAAACATAAGTTTCTTTTATTCCCTCTAGTTTCTTTAAAATCCTTATTTATATGCCCCTCAAGGCACTTTTGAGCTTTGAAATAAAAAAAACGTTGCCACGCACACACGAAACACCACGACCTGCGCTGCTTTGTTTGGCAGTTGCCACTGTGGTTTTTACCGAAATATGATTTGGATTGTGAAATGAGATAAGGAAAAGGAGGGGAGCAAATGCAGCTTTCAAGGACGAGCGAAGTTGCCCCATACTAAGATGCCCCTACTATTTTATGTTATGAAATTTCACAAAATGGTAGGGGCAAGCCTTATGATGTTATAAATGGTTTACAGTCTAACGAATGGGTACGCTCATATCATTGAGACTATTTGCGTGGATTCTGCCTTTGAACATAGGAAACAGGAGTGAGTCTTTGGCTTCTGATAAGTTTGTTGCATCTTCTGGGTTCACATTCTTATTTACTTCGGGTCGTTTATCTTTTTCCAGTCTGTGCCTGTCTGTTCTAATCCCTGCGTTGTTGATGGAGGTAATTAGGTCATAGCAAGTGGTCTCGTTGATTCTAATGACAGGAAGTCTCTTATCATCTTCTTTGTAGAGCTTTCCATAGAAGATATAACGACTCTCGTGTGAAGGAGCTTGACCACAATCAATAACTTTAACCTTCCAGCCTTGCTCCTTAAACTCTCCAATGATAGCATCTTTAGGAG
>NZ_JAHDIG010000145.1 GCF_020630935.1 Bernardetia sp. | reverse complement strand
GAGCGTTTTGATTTGAAAAATGTTCGCAAGAAAAAGTTTTGGATAGCTCACGAGAAAACAGAATCCAATATTAGAAACGAATCACGACGTTTCAATAAGACCAAAACCAAAAGAAAGGAACAATTACGGTTAAATTCCTTCAATACAGCAAAAGAAATCTATCGTAGTTTTATCAATTCCTACAATGCTGGAGATTGTGAGTTTATCGTGGTAGATTCTGATGGAAACGTCTATTTTGAGACTTCTAAGTGGCTTTTAAAGCATCATTACACAGCCGTTTGCGATAGTGATATAACAGCAGCACGACATTTAGAACGCATCCACAACACAGCCAAAGAAGGCTGCAAAGTCTTTTTACCAAACTGGTTAGTACCACCAAAAAAAGTACGCTTTGATGCCAATATACGGCTCAAAATCAATACAGAAATGTTAGCTTTTGCACCACGCAGAAGCCGTTTTAAGAGCTAATTTTTTTCAAAAAATAAATTTTTCAAATCCGAAAAAACTCAAAAAATATAATTTTTGATACTGCTTTTTCTTTGCCTTTTGTAAACGTCGTTTTTTACAATTTGTCGACAATTTATAGCTTAATTATTTAAGGCAATAGTATTTAAAGCTACTTACGTAGTAAGTACCTATAACCCTTTAAAGCTGAAATTATTTAAGGCTTTTAAAGCTAGTTTTTAAAGCTATAAAAGCGAAAAATCAAAAATTTTGAGTTTTTTCCTCAACCAAAGGAAAAGATGAACACAGGACAATTAAACACTGTACAGGGACAGTTTCAAATCGTTTTACTTTTTTGGGGAGGTGCTGACTGGTTAGACACTGATACTGGAGAAATCAGAACCTCACAGAAAGCCTACCGAATGAAAAATTATGCTGGCAAGGGATTAAAGGATTTATTCTCCTACTTCACAGCAGCCCTCAAAGGCGAAACATGGAAAAATCGCATACCTAGAAAGCTAGTGATTTATGAACATGGAAAAGAAATTTTCAGACTTCCACAGGAGGGCGCAATTACAGACCGTTTCGGAAATAAACAAAAACGACTAGCAAGCGTACAGGAGTGGCGAGAATGCACGGAATTGTACGAACGTTCAAACGGTCGTATGTTTAGGAGAGAATCAAACCACGAGCCTAAAAACGAGCAAAAAAAGGAAATTCCAATAGCGTTTCAATCTAACACTAATGTAGAGCAGTCAGAAAAGGATAGAGAAACTATTTTGAAGTACAGAGTTTGGGAGAAAATCAAAGCACAGTTTCAAGCTGAAAACCTCATAGTTGATTCTCTTGATGAGAAACATGTTTGGAAAGAACTACAACTCCGAAACGTGCAGCATGTAGAATCTTATTTTGATGAAGCAATGGAATACTTGCGAAAAGCTCATGAACGCTTTGCAGTAGCTAGAAAAGAAGCTGAACAGAAGATACAGGAGCGAAAAGGAAATATTGAAGCTACCACTATTTCAAAAGACGCATTCAGAGAGTTCAAAAGTCCAGTAGGAGTAGGATTCAGACCGACACCAAAAGTAACCACAAACTCCAATCCTTCATTGGATGAGAAAAAAGCCGAAGCCGTACAGGAGCTATACGACCATTACAAAGAAAAACATCAAAAACCACCTTCAAACGGTCGTATAAGTGTTTGGCAAAATGTCATGAGCAAGTCTTATTCTGAAACTGAAATTGATAACCAACTCGCTGAAATCAAACAAAATATATGACTTCTAAGACGTATAGCAAGCGTACAAAAAAGTGGAAAATTGAAATTCCTACACTGGTGCTAGTAGAGCTTTTGAATGAGGTTAATGTACAACTCACAAGTCCATTAATTCCCAACCATGCAAATGAGCGAAACATTGAGGAATACTACAAAGAAGCCACACTCATACAGCTACAAAAACAACTCATAAGAGCCGTTACGACACAGAGAAACTATCTAATTCTATTTAGATACGAAGCAATTACACTTTCAGAATTTGAAAGTAGAGCTAAATATTATCTCAATCAAATTACTTAGTCATGGGCAAGTATAAAGAAAAAATCAGACGAGCAGCCATAGACTTTTTTTATGAGAAAATGACTGTTTACCAACTTCGAAAAGACAGAGTTCACATTAGAAAATATTATCTCAAATGGCTCAAAGTCAAGCAAGACAAAACGGACTATCTCTTTCAGATACCACAAACTTTAAATCCAATACCCATTCAATCAAAACTATTCTAAGATGGCTACTCAAAAAAGAAAACCCACACCCAAAAAAACGCACCAACAAACAGCAAATAGTAAAATAACTGAATGCGTGTTACTCGTATCTGTTTTTTATCTCTGTTTTGCCATTTATGAAGCTACATTAAATCCGTTTGCGTGGAGCTTCGACATTCGTAATGCCTTTGGTACGTGCCTAATGATAGGCTTTTCAATTTTGCTTTTTATCAAATGGAAATAAATAAAATCTTTCACTCATGACAACTCAAAATAAAAACCCAAACCCTACTACTGCACCACCACAGGAGCAGAAACAGCCACAACCCAAAACAGCCGTAACGCCACAAGAAGCGCACGAGATGGACACCTTCAAAGACAAACTGGAGCAAACCACAGTGTATGGCTATTACGCACAAGCTGAACGACTTTTGAAGTCTGAACCGTATGCTAAAAAGAATAGATTGAAATTCCTGTTTGCTACTGGATATTCTTCATTCTATCATTTCATTAGTTTTTGTTTGGGAATTGGTACAGTCTATCTAGTAGCCAAAATGTTTATCACAACAGATAACATAGTTACTCTTTTATTTTCCACGCTAATAGCTATCATTTTGATATTTATTTTGGGAGGTTTGGAGCTTTTCAAATCATCTTCAAGTACAGACGTTTTCAAGTCTTTTGCAAAGGAGGAAATACCCACAAGTGGCGCAAAATACGGAATGTTCGGAATGTTTGCCCTTTCAGTAGCTATTTCTGCCATTGGAGGAGGTTTTCTGAGCTTAGAACTGAACGATAAAACGCTTTCTATTGAGAATCAAACACAAGTAGAGCGAGACAGTCTTACTAATCTGTACAGCTCACAAATTGCAGCCTATGACAGTTCTATCAATTCAGCACAAAAGACTTTGATTAGATATAAAACAGGATGGAGAGCCAATACAGCAAGAGCAGATTTAGAAAAAGCCACAGCAGCCAAAAACGAAGTTATGGACAAGCTGGACGGAAAGCTCACAGCTTCGGAAAAG
>NZ_JAHDIG010000144.1 GCF_020630935.1 Bernardetia sp. | reverse complement strand
AGACTATTTAGAACAAGTCGTCTTTGCATAAATCTTTCATGCGTTTACCCTAAAATCAGGCTAAAAAAGCAGCTGACAAATTTAACTAAAAATTAAGCAATGAACTATTTAAATAGAAGTATATCGGATCTAGAGAACTGGGAGTGGGATGGTCAAGTCCCCTCAGAAGATGATAGTACGTATGTAGAATTTACATACTATTATCTAGCAAAGAAGAAACTAAAAAATTATACAGTTACCGACATCGATTTTTATATTGTACAAAATACGGGCTTACGTTTTTTAATACCACTCGCAATGGATATTTTAAAATCAGACTTGTTTATTGAAGCTGACAATTATCCTGGTGATTTATTAAAAAATGTGCTCAGAGCATCAAAAAAGTATTGGCAGCATCATCCTACTCAAAAGAAGACAATGGAAGATTTATTTGTATCTAATGAACAACTTTTCAAGAGTTTAGATATTACGAAAGAAATTCGTGACGAGATCACTAAAGCGTTTGAAGAATTTATTGATCCTCGTTCAGCGTAGAGTTTGTTAGATAAATAAAAAAGTGAAAGTTGAGCGTAGCCCCTCCAATTCGCTTTGATTCTATGGTGGCAACGTGTTTGCTTAAGTTTGGTTACAAAGACTGTTGAGCCTGCCGAAGACTTTGGAAGCATTTTTTGACTCCGTGGCGTAGCTTAGGCTGACACAGGTGTTTGTATTCTATCTTGGTGACTGCAAAGATCCCGTTAGGAAGATTAATAGGTAATTACTGCTGTGTCCTTTCTTTGTTTTGATTTTAATTTAAGTTTTTACTTAATTTTTTAGGGTTTATGTCTAAGCAAAAACTATCAAAGAAAGATGCTACTTCTGCTTTTCCAGTTGTTTATCCTTTATCAGCAGGTATAGATGTAGGTGCAGGGCAGCACTATGTAAGTGTTCCTGCTCACTTAACAGATACTCCTACTCGTGTTTTTTCTACCCATACAAAAGGTTTAACAGAACTAGCAGACTGGTTAGTCAGTTTGGGTATTACTACTGTCGCTATGGAATCGACAGGCATTTATTGGCTTACTGTATATGATATTTTAGTGGAAAGGAATATAGAAGTTTGTCTAGCTAATGCTCGTTATGTACGTAATGTACCAGGTCGTAAGACAGATGTAAAAGATAGTCAATGGTTACAACAATTACATAGTGTAGGCTTGTTGCATCGTTCTTTTATTCCTAATGAACAAATACGAGTTTTACGCACTTATTTACGTCTTCGTCATCAGCAGGTTATCGCTAAAGGACAAGCTATTAATAGAATAGAAAAGTCTTTACAGCAAATGAATATAAAACTTCGTCAAGTGATTAGTAAGATAGATACCCAAGTAGGAATGGGTATTGTTCGTGCTATTGCTGCTGGAGAATATCATCCTACCCAACTAGCAGAAGAGCATTATAATTATAGAATGAAGTCTAGCAAAGAAGAGTTAGCAAGAGCTTTAGAAGGTAATTATCGTGCAGAATATCTTTTTACTTTAAAGCAAGCCCTTCGTTCTTGGGACTTTGCACATAGCGAATTAGTCCTCTGTGAAGAAGAGATTGAGCGTATTTTACAAAATTGGGAAAAAGATAGTGAAGAGCTTGAAGATATATCTAGTAAATCTTTTGTTTCAAAACAGAAGAAAAAGAAAGTTCGTCAGAATGAGTATCGTTTTGATGTAAGGAGCTACCTAAAAGAAATTCTAGGAGTTGATATGACAAAAGTAGAAGGACTCTCCGAAAATACAGTCTTAGATATTGTAGGCGAAGTAGGAACAGATTTAAGTAAATGGAAAACAGCAAAACATTTTTGCTCTTGGCTTGGTCTTGCTCCCTCTCCTCAAATATCAGGTGGAAAAGTACTCAAACAGTTCCGAAAAAAAATGCAAAGCAGAGCTACACAAGCCTTTAGAACAGCAGCTTCCACTTTACACAGTTCAAAAACACATTTAGGGAAAATTTATAGAAAGTTAGCCATTACAAAAGGAAGTCAAGTAGCTGTCAAAACAGTAGCTAGAAAATTAGCTACTTTATTTTATACTTTAATTACTCAATAGCAAGAATATGATGCTCAAAGAGCAGTACAAATGACAGAAATACAAGAAAATAAAAGAAGATTGAAACTTCAAAAAATGGCAAAAAAACAAGGTTTAAAGCTCGTTCCTATCGTTTGAAAAAATCACGTTGTAGGAAGTCTTCCATCAATAAAAAAATGTTGGGCGTTGTCTTGAACGAAGTGGAGACTACGACCTATCAGTTTGCTAAGCCTTAGGAGTGAGAAAAAACATCTCTATATGAAAAAAGAAAACGTATTACTAGCAGGTGCTACTGGATATTTAGGAAAATTCATAACTCAAGAATTAATTGAGAGAGGTTATGAAACTAAAATTGTCGTTCGTAAAAAAGAAAAGGTAAAACTAAATGCTCCAAATCTTGAAATTATAGAAGCTCAAGTAACGAAACCTGAGAGCCTAAAAGATATTTGCAAAAATGTGGATATTGTAATAAGCACGGTTGGAATTACTAGACAAAAAGATGGATTAACTTATATGGATGTCGATTATCAAGCAAATGCAAACTTGATAGACGAAGCTAAAAAAAGTAGAGTTAAAAAATTCATTTACATATCTGTTTTAAACGGAGAAAAACTTAGAAACCTAAAAATCTGTGAGGCAAAAGAAAAATTAGGAGATTATTTAAAAACTTCTGGATTAGATTACTGCATAATTCGCCCAAATGGATTTTTTTCGGATATGGCAGATTTTCTTAAAATGGCAAAAGGTGGAAAAGTTTACTTGTTTGGAGATGGCGAATTAAAACTAAATCCAATTCACGGAAAAGATTTAGCAAAGGAGGTTGTAAATGCTATTAACCAAGACAAAAAAGAAATTAATATTGGTGGACCTGATTTGCTTTCTCAAAACGAAATTGCGAAATTGGCATTAAGAGCTTATGGAAAGAAAATTAAAATAATTCATTTGCCTGATTGGACACGAAAATTGGCACTTTGGTGCGTTCGAACATTTACGAGTTCAAAAACGTATGGTCCGATTGAATTTTTTATGACAACGATGGTTATGGATATGACTGCTCCACTATTTGGAGAAGAAAAGTTAGAGTTTTTTTTTAATAATGAAGCAAATAAATAAAAGCTCCTTAGCTCCAGCCAATTAGTGGCTATGTATTCGGCATTCTGCCTTATTTTTTTGATTCCCCTCCTCCACTTTATTACAAGTTTATAACTTTATTTCTATCATTGTGTTAGGGGGTACTAATGCTCTGCTATCAGCTTGCTATTAGGCGTGAGAAAAAATAAGTAATTATCTACTACAATTTTGTTAAATTTGATTTATTTTTTCATAAA
>NZ_JAHDIG010000143.1 GCF_020630935.1 Bernardetia sp. | reverse complement strand
AGCCAAAAACGAAGTTATGGACAAGCTGGACGGAAAGCTCACAGCTTCGGAAAAGCTATCAGAAACTAGAATCCTTTTAGCAGAATCTGAAAACTTAGATTTAGCAATGATAGTGGCTTTTGTAGTTTTTATCTTAGAAATTATTTGTCTTCTATCGTATCGCTACAAATTTATCTATCTAAGAAATGTAGAACGTGAAGGCGTAAATTTTGAAGTTCTCCAAAAGAAAAACGCTTTAAACAATAGAAAGAACAATGATTTTGATATGAGTGAGCTAACAGAATCTATCAAAGATTTATTCAAAAATCTATCAACTTCTATCCAAAACCAAGCGAATCAGACTTTTACAGGGCAAAAAAACTATTATACGACTAACGGAGCAGGCTTTCAAGTAGGAGAAAAAACCGAATCAAAGGTAAATCCGATAGGTTTTGAGTTTCCTAACGCATCAAATACAACGGATTCCGTTAAACGCAATCCGTTGGAAAAAGGAAATAGAGAGTGTGTTAATTGTGGAAACCCTTATATCTACAAAGTAAATCATCAAAAATTCTGTTCTAAAAAGTGTCGTATGGAGCATTGGGAACAAGAAAAAGGTGTAAAGCTAAAATTCAATAAGAAAAAATAATTTATATTTTGTATATTTGTTGTCTAACTCTCAATAAACAAAAAATAGCAATGTATTGAATTTTGTTGAATGATATACATTAATTATTGCTTTTTTTGTTATAATTGCAAAACGAATTGCTACTAAGTAATTCGTTTTTTTTTATTTTAAACTAATAATCAAAACAGGCTTTTCAGAAAAGAAGTCATACTCTCCTATTTCATAATCATATTCGTTTGGTTCATCTACTACATAAATAAAACTATCAATTTTATCATACCATTTACCACGAATCCAAATATCTTGTCCTGTTTCACAGAAAATAACTTTGAATTGAGATAAAAGTAAGCTGATAAATACTACTACACAGGCGATAAAGATTGTTATTTGTTTCATAGATAGAAGAAATTAAAAAAGCTATATTATTTTGAAGTAATATAGCTTTTTTCTGTGTTATTTGATAGAATACACTTCTATTCATCTTCTAAAATCTCAGCAATTTCTTTAAAGCCATCTAAGGCAGATTCTATATTTTCAATGATTTCAGAAGCCAAAAGGTCTGGCTCAGGCAAATTATCCAAGTCTGTCAAACTTTGGTCTTTCAGCCAAAAAATATCTAAGTTGGTTTTATCACGAGCTAAGATTTCCTCATAACTGTACTTTCTCCATCTGCCTTCTTGATTTTCCTCTGACCAAGTTTCTTTCCTGTCTGTTCGGTCAGCAGGATTATAACAGTCTATGAAGTCTTGCAAATCACTCAACTTCATTGGACTTTTCTTTAGCGTATGATGTACGTTAGTGCGATAATCATAAAACCAAATTTCTTTGGTGTGAGCTTCTTTTGCTGCTGCACGATTATCAAAAAACAACACATTTGCTTTTACACCTTGTGCGTAAAAAATACCTGTTGGAAGACGTAAAATAGTATGAAGCTCTGTCATTTGCATGAGTTGCTTTCTTACTGTTTCTCCTGCTCCTCCTTCAAAAAGAATATTATCAGGCAAAACGACAGCTGCTTGTCCGTCTATTTTAAGAATACTACGAATATGCTGTAAGAAATTTAGTTGCTTATTACTTGTAGTAGCCCAAAAATCTTGACGATTAGAACTCAAATCTTGTTTTTGTTGCTCTCCATCTTCATTAGTAATAGTTATACTACTTTTCTTACCAAAAGGAGGATTTGCCAACACATAATCTACACGAATGCCCTCATCTGAAATAAGTGCATCATTTGGAGAAATAAAACTTTCTCCATCCATTTCTCCAATATTATGTAAAAACAGATTCATCAAACAAAGTCTGCGTGTTGCTGCTACAATTTCATTGCCTGAGAAAGTATTGTCTTTTAGAAACTTCTTTTCTTCTCTGTCTAGTCTATGATTTTTTTCAATGAAATCGTAAGCTGCTAAGAAAAAACCTCCTGTTCCACATGAAGGGTCATGAATTGTTTTCATAGGCTTAGGAGCTACACAAGCTACCATCGCTTTAATCAAGTCTCTTGGTGTAAAATACTGTCCTGCTCCACTTTTGGTATCGGCTGCATTTTTTTCTAGTAGTCCTTCATAAATATCGCCTTTTACATCTGAGCCTACCATTGTCCAGTTTTCCTTTCCAATCATGTCAATGATTTTAAGGAGTTTTGCAGGGTCTTGTACTTTATTTTGAGACTTAGCGAAGATTTGCCCTAACATTCCTTTTTCAGTAGCTAGTGAGCGCAATAGCTGTGAGTAATACGATTCTAGTTCTGCTCCTCGCTTTTGGCTTAGAGTTTCCCAATTACAAAGCTCTCCATCTTCTAGCTCATTACCTTCGGTATCTTTGATTTTTGGAAAGTCAATTTTCTTATCATAGGGAGGTTTGGAATACTCATCTGCCATTTTGAGAAATAACAGATAGGTAATTTGCTCTAAATAGTCGCCATAACCTACTCCATCATCACGCAATACGTGAGCGAAATTCCATACTTTCGAAACTAAATTTGATTCATTACTCATTTCTTAACTGATTTTTTTCTAGTTTTTTTAGTTGATTTTTTAGCCTTTTCTTGGGCTACTTTTTCAGCTTGAATACGCTCTAGTAGCTTTTGGGCTGGTTCATAATCAGCTTCTTTTTTACAGGCTGCTAGTTCTGCTGAGGTAAGGAGCTTTCCTTCAAAGGCTTTTTTCAAGATACTCTGACGTAAAGATTCTGCTTTTTCCAAACTCTCTGTAATACTTTCATTTAGTTTATCACAAACTGATAGGCGAGATTCTATTTCTTGAACTATTTGCTTTTGCTCTTGGAGGTTTAGAGGAAATATAGTCTCAACTTGTACAACTTTATTAACAGATAATCCAGGTTGAGCTGTACCTGTTGAATATTGATTTAACCTCATTTGTAATAGCTTGTAATACAAACATTTGGTATCAATATTATTTTTAGCCTTTACAACTACGGCATGTTCAGTTGCATGAAACTTTCCATTGACTAAATGCACGTTTCCACATAATGCTCCTTGTCTTCCTACAATCGGAAATGTTCCTTCATGTGTCATCGATTCAACATAACCTCTCAAGCCATTACCTCCATAACAAGGAAATAAATTGTCTTTATAGTCTTTGCTGATTTGTGATGCTTTGATAAAAAAACCTGCCTTCATATCACAAATATCTCTCAGTTTTATCAATTTCCACTCTTTAGGTAACTTACTTTCTTCTAGTTTTTTACTTGTATATCCTCCCTCAAAAGCCTTTTTCAAAACAGCTTGTCTATAAATTTCTAGTTGTTGTTGTGCTTTTTGTATATTTTCAATACCCTTATCCAACTCACTAAACAAACTTTCTAGTTTGGAAACTATGGCTCTTTGTTCAGAGAGGGGAGGTAATTTTATTGGTAGTTGAG
>NZ_JAHDIG010000142.1 GCF_020630935.1 Bernardetia sp. | reverse complement strand
TTTTTTTTGTAGCTACTTTCTTACGAGTAGTAGCCTTTTTTACAGGCGTTTTTTTTGGAGAAGCTGCTTTCTTTTTATCTAAAAATGGTGATATTTTTTGATAAATAGTATCAGCTGCATCAGCAATATCTTTATTTGCCATCAGTCGTGGATTGAAATTCATTGTGATTTCTTTGGCTTCATCGTAGAGTTCACGCAGCTTAGGAGGTAGAGAGGTTACTTGTGAAGTAGTTAAGTGTTGTATCATAATTGTAAGGCTTTGGCTTTTAGTTGTAACATTTTCATTTTGGCTATGGCGATTTCTATATCTTCGTTTTCAGTAGATTTGACCACTTTAGTAGGAGTTTTTACGATGCTTGGGTTGAGTGGAATAGGCTCGTAATATTCATTTCGTTGGTAGGCTGGAACACCGTTTTTGTCGTAGTCAAGAATGTAGTCAGAGGCTCGTTGCGCTCTTGCAGCAGCTTTCAAAAAGAAGGTTTTGTCTTCTTTGATGGAGGCTACTAATTTCTCGTTCCAACCTTTGAGATAGGCTGCCGAATTGTTGATAGTGTGAAATAGAATGCCACTTTCGGCACACAAATAACACGCTCCTAATTCTGCAACTAGCTCTTCTAGTGCGTAGTCTTTATCGCCAAACTTTTTCCCTCCTCTTGTTTTGTCATCAAGCCTTATGGGATGTTTGGTACTGTGGATAAGCTCGTGGTATAGTACACTGTAAAATGCCTGTGGTTTTTCAAAAGTTACGACTGGAGGCATTCCTACATAATCTTCTTTTGGAAAATAATAGGCTTGAGAATCTACTTTTAAACTGGGTTTGTTGGGCATATAGTGGTAAATCTTTTCAGCAGCTTCAATCGCTTCGTACTCATAATTTACCTTTTCGCCTTTTTCCAACGCTGTCAAATCAAACTCTACATCTTCAACGGCTGCAATATTAAAGACGGTGTAATACTTCAAAAAACGTATTTGTTCAATGTTTTTTACGCCCTGTGCTTTGAGTCTTTTGTACTCATCGTCAGTTATTTTTTTGCCTTGATATTTTCTGACAACATTGTAGTAAAAAATCGGATAGCCCTTTGAGCCTTTTTTGATTTTTCCTTTTTTGGCTTTGATTTGCTTAAAAGTGAGGAAATAAGGGTATTCGTAATCATCTCCCATCAACGGCAAAATGAAATTCAAGAGAAAGAAGTTTGCACCTGAATAAGCTCTTTTACTATCGTAGTTGGCAGCAGCTCCTCCCCTACTTTTAATTTTCCATGTCTTTCTCCACGATAAATTTCCTCTTTCAATTGTCTCTAAAACCTTCTCATTGACAATTTCATACACATCTTTTCCATCAAGTCCATCAAGACCAATACCATCTAATTCTGAATCGTCGTAAATGTGTTCTAGTCCGTACAAAAGACCTTCTAAATCTTTCATCTGCAAAGCTTTGGCTTTTAGTTTGAGCATTTTCATTTTGGCTATGGCGATTTCTAACTCTTCATTTTTGGGGTTGGAAGTAGGCTCTACGGTTGGATAGGTATTTTGTAGATAGATTTTGTAGGCTTCTCTTTTTACTTCTTCAGCTTTTTTGGGACGGTTAGGAAAAACAGAGTAAATGGAATTTCTTGTAAGCACATCACGTAGAGTATTAAACTCTTTGTAGTCCTTTCTTGTGTCTTTTATGGCTTTGAGGTCTTCCGAATCGCTGATAAACACCTCATCGTTTTTCCACCCTACAAAATAAAAGTAGAACGTCATATCACTAAAATCATCACGAGCTTTCGTAAGTAGTGTTTTTTTAGAAAACTCCTCAAATGTCATTGTATGAGACTGTTTTGAAGTTATTTTCTTTGGTATCGATTTTTTCTCTTTGCGCTCTGTAAAAAGAGTATATTTTTTATCTAAACCACGTCTTACAAATTCCTTATTTGCACTATTTACTAGCTCTTTTTTTCCGTATTGAGCAAGTACATGTCTATCTCCATGTTTTGTTTTTGGAAAAATACTATCTGAAAGCATGGTGTTTGCTGCAAGCGTATATTTCCAAAGTGTTATAAACTCTGAATCTGACAAGTTTCTTGTTTTTTGCTTATCCCAAAGAACACTATTACCATACTTTTTAAACGTATTTATAGAAACTGGTAATTTTACAGTAATTGTTTCTGTGTCTTGATAAGCTACATTATCACACTCACACCCATCAATTCCACTTAATCCAAATGATTTTTTGATAGCTTCAGCTTTGGGAAGGGCTTTCTGTTTAGGTTCTACCAAAGTAGCTTCTTTATCCGTAGCATAGTAAGCATACTGTTTAAACCTATCTACTATACTTTTTTGAGTTTTTCCTTCACTAAAAATTTTAGCGAGTTCTAACTCTAAACTAGAATAACGTTCTACTGGAGCAGCTTCAAAAGTAGAAGGTTGATTTTTCCATTCATTGAAACTGAGATTAGTTTGAAGTAAATCATACGCTGCACCAATGGCATTTCCTACTTCTTTTGTAATAGAATGATTGGACTGCTCACAATCCGAGTAACAATGCACTTTCAAGACATATAAAAGTGCTTTTTCTACACCTCTTTGTGTGTGATGTGGAAGGTTATTAAATTTTTCACTTGTATTTGGTTCTTTAGATTGTTCGAAAACAAATTGAAGTAAAAACTGACGAACAAACTCTACTCCTTTGGCAGAAGTTTCTCCATTTTTGGTGTATTTTTCTAGCTCATCATTTCGTAATACTTTAGCACGAACAAAATAAGTAAGAGCTTTTGAATTGCGTATGATTTCAGAGAGACTATCATCTTTTCGGTCATAACGTAAAAGAGCTTCAACCATCTTGGCTAAGTCCGTTTCTGAAATACGATTTACTTTGGCTTTGGTATCTGAACTTTCTGAACTAACGGCTTCTAAATCTTTAGCTTGAAACTGTCCTAACTGAATAAACTCTTCATCAGACACGTCCACAAAACGAATCAAAACTGGCTTTTGGAATTTGGCAAGTTCTTTTTTTATAGTGCGTGCCGAAAAACCCAAAAAGTTAGCATTACAGCCTGTAAAAAAGTATTCGTTATAGGTTTTTCCATTGGGTTCTAATGAGTAATAAATTTTTAGTGTGTCAGCTCGTCCGTTACCTTGTATGACCTCTCCACGAAGGTTAGCTATTGGTGCGCCTGTATAGGCATTCGCTCCTTCAATAATTTCGGAGGGACGTAAATTTCTAGCTATCAGTTGGGGAGTTTCTCTTCCACTTTGAGAGGTACTTCGGTTTCTAGGTTGTGCTTCTGGCAAAAAGTGTAAAGGATTCTGTACGCCAGAGGAATGAGAGGGTTGTAAATCATCAGCTTCAATGATTCCGTAAAAACCTTTGACAATACGATTGAAGGCAAAAGAAATCGTTGTCTCTTTGCCTTTGAGAACTTTTTTAATTTTGGGTTGGCGTTTGTAGGTCTTGCCATCTTTCTTTAAAGTTCCTTTTTCTCGGATATTGTCATAGGCTCTGCCTAAATTCATAATCTATAGTTTTTCTTACTTGGTAATTTGGCTGTATAGTGGAGAAGCTCAGCGTTTGTAAACGAGTGATTTTTTATAACACCTTTTCCAAAATTGCATTTGTGAGATGTTAAATAATGCGCTAAAAGTGCCTTTTGAGAGGATTCTTAAAAGTGAGGTTTTTAGCGTAAAATCTTACTTCAATTCTTTAGAGGCTTGACTAATACACCTTGTCCATTTTT
>NZ_JAHDIG010000141.1 GCF_020630935.1 Bernardetia sp. | reverse complement strand
TAAGGCAAAAAAAGAAGAAAGATAATACTTTTTTCGTGCGTTTACCCTATTATAATTGAAGTAAACACCTTCAATTTCAAATGATTCTTTTCCTATACGGTCTAACTCCCAATTCTGTCTAGTATGGTTGTTTATTTTTCCTGATACAACCTCATATTTATTATCTAACAATAGATTTCGGTACAAGAAAAACTTGTAAAAATTAAATCCATAAGCACAACACCAAGAGAGAGGAATTAGCAAAATTATAAACCCAAAAATATTATAGAATTTATACTTCGCAAACAGTATTAAGACTGTTATAAGAATTGATAAACCAACAAATAATAAGAATAAATTTCCTGTTAAATCGGTATCATTTACAATACTGTAAATTTCATTATACATAATTTTAAGTTGAAAATTATATCTTTGATTGAGAACAAACCCTAAGAATCGCTAAAAAATTCTTAGGGTTGTAAAATTAAACCAAAGGTGCAAGCCACTTTTTTAAATTTGCTTTTTGCTCTTCGGTAGCATCTTCTTTTATTTTGAGTTTGATATTTGGATAACCACTTTCTTCGTATTTAGTAGTGATAGTGTGAAGCTGATTATCTCTAAAAAATGAAATTTCTAATTCGGCTTTATCTTCTTTGACAGCCTTTTTCAAAATAGCATTTGGGTTAGTAGCATCTAATTTGTAAGAATTAATGGCTACAATTTCATCATTGACAGTCAAACACTTCGCTACCTCGCTATCTGGTGCATATCCAATTACTAAATAGGCATTATTTTGAAAAACAGTCTTCAAACTTAGTCGCCTTTCCATTTCGTTTTCATTGGGAACAAATATTTTCTCAATACCAATATAATCAAAGGCTTCTTTCAAATAGGTATTCAAAGCATTGGGAGAATAGATACATTTTTCAAAATAATCTGCAATATGTTCGCCGGCTACAGAATCAACGACATTGTGGTAATCTTCTAAGGAATAACCTACTTCTTTCTTACCAAAATCTTCCCATAATTTTATCATTATATCATCTAATGATTTTTCATTGTTACTAGACTTTCGGATTTTCATATCTAAAATAAAAGCTGCCATTGCTCCTTCTACATAAATAGATGATTTTCGGTTGGGAATACCAAGTTCGTAGCCATCTAGCCACAAATCATACGACGAATCAGCAACAGAGAGATTGAGCCTACCATTGTTGTGAAAATGCCTTTTGAGTAAAACCTCTAGTTCCTTCAAATAATATTCTTCTGTCCAAACTCCACTTCTACACAAAACATAATCTCCATAATAGGTTGTTAGTCCTTCGGCTACAAAACCTGTTTTGAAGTAAGTCTCTTTAGATAAATCATAAGGCATAAGTTCTTTCGGACGAATACGCATAATATTCCAAAAATGGAAAAGTTCGTGCGAGCTAATTCCTAAAAAGTCGTTGTAACGAGCCTCTCCGTCCATATCGTAATCTGCGCCTAGTGTAATAACTGTGGAATGTGAATGTTCTACACCATGGTATTTCGGATAAGGCAAAATTTGAAACATAAAGTGATAATCCGTACTTGGAAAATCAGTAAAGAGAGCAATTTGGTCTTTGGTAAACTTTTCAAATTGTGGAATTGCTTTCTCCCAATTAGGTTGCCAGTCACCTTGAATCCAGATATGAAAATTGGCTTCCGAATTTTCAACCTTATAGCTTTTGTGTTGAAGTGTATCAGAAGCAATAAGAGGCGAATCTACTAAGTTGAAAAAATCTGTTGCAATGAGGTAATCCTTATCTTTTCCTTCTGTTTTTTCAGTTTTTTGTTCCAATGCACAAGCCACTTTATAACGAGAAGGCATTTCTATATGCACTCTATACATAGAATCTGGACGATTCTGTACTTCCAAACAACAACAAATAAAATTCAAATAAATTTGTTTTTCATCTACATAACACCCTCCTGCATCCATTTGGTTGGCATAGTAGGTATAACGAACTTTTACAGTTTTTGCACCATCCGTAGTTATTTTCCAATTATCTTTGGTCGCTTTAGCAAATTCTAAAGGATTTTCATTTTCATCAAAAACTTCGAACTTTGCGATGTTTTTAGCGAAATTTTGTAGCGTATAACGACCTGGTCGCCACGCTGGAAGTTGGAGAGAAAGTTCTTTTTCCATAATATCATCAACATGATTTATGGTAAGTTCTATATCTATAAAATGATGGTGTGGTTGTGTGTATGAAATTTTGTAGTCTAACATAGTACAATTACGAATTACGAATTTGAAAATTACGAATGAGGAATATGATTTGGAAAATGGATAAGCTATACTAATTATGCCATACTTTTTTAGCCACAGCGTGGCGTTACATTGGTAGAAATGTGATACAGTATTGTATTAAAAGCTGCGTAGCTGCGAAATGTTAAAATTATAAATTACAATCAGTTGTAACAAAAAAATAAAAAATGAAAATCCTGCTTATTCAAACGGCTTTTATTGGTGATGTTATTTTAGCAACTTCATTGATAGAATCTGTGTATGCAACCTATCCAACAGCAAAAATTGATTTTTTACTTCGAAAAGGTAATGAAAATCTACTTCAAGAACACCTTTTGCTCAATGAAGTTTTGATTTGGGACAAGAAAAATAAATATAAAAGTCTTTTCAAGCTACTAAAAAAAATTAGAAGCGCACAGTACGATGCTGTTTTGAATTTACAACGCTTTGGAGCTACTGGACTTCTGACAGCTTTTTCAAAGGCAAAAATAAAGGCAGGGTTTAAGAAAAATCCATTCTCATGGGCATTTACACACAAATACGAACACATTATTACCACTGACCCTAATTCTCCTCATGAAATAGAGCGAAACAGTAAAGTTTTGGAAAGCATTGGGATAAATGAACTCAGAAAGCCAAAACTATATCCTTCTGCTGCTGATAAAGAGAAAGTAAAAGAATTTATACACAATGATTTTATTTGTATTGCGCCTACTTCGGTTTGGTTTACCAAACAATATCCATTACAAAAGTGGATTGATTGTATCAAAAAACTACTTTTAGAAGAAGAAAATTATAAAAACTTATCTCCAAACTTTGAAATTCATTTGCTCGGTGCGCCATCAGATAGAGAAAACTGCCAAAAAATAGTTGATGAACTAGAATGTAAAATAATTCAAAAAAATCTGGGTTTCAAAGTAAATAATTTAGCAGGAAAATTATCCTTAATGCAATCAGCAGCTTTGATGCAGCATACAAAACTTGTCTTGGCAAACGATTCTGCCCCTCTGCATTTGGCTTCTTCTGTTAATGCGCCTGTGTGTGCTGTTTTTTGTTCTACTGTGCCTGCTTTTGGATTTACGCCTCTTTCTGATACTTCATTTATTATCGAAACTGAAAAGAAGCTAGATTGCCGTCCGTGTGGTTTGCACGGCTACAAATCTTGTCCGAAAGGGCATTTTGAGTGTGCAGAGAGCATCAAGACAGAGCAGATTTTGAGAGTAGTAGAAAAGATATTAGATTGATTAATGTTTTTTAACAAAAAAAATAAATTTTTTTCAAAATAAGAGGGTGATTAATTTCAGTTTTGGGTATAAAGAGGTAAAGACAGACATTTTTATTTTCTGCTTTAAAGAAATTCAAGACTGTATTATCTTTCCCCTTACTGAAAAAAGCATTGTTACTCTTTAGCAATGCTTTTTTGTTTTTTATCAAAATTTTAGAAGCTATCTGAATTAAAATGATACAAGGCAGAGTTATATTTGTGAGCTTGCTACACAAAAAATATAGTTCAGTTCTTATTCGTTTTAACGAAGTTGTTTAAGAATGGAAAAAAGTAGCTTGAATGAAGTGTAGAGTAAATTT
>NZ_JAHDIG010000140.1 GCF_020630935.1 Bernardetia sp. | reverse complement strand
CACTTTTTAATCAGTTTTTGAAGGTTTTTACCAGACTCTTCATATTGCTTTTCAGCTTTGAGAATTTCAGCAGTTTTAGTTCTTTTTGGTAAATCAACAACGTAGAAGTCATAGAGAGTTTTTTCAACATCAATTTTTGTAACAATCATTCCCTGTCTCTCCAATGATTTTTTACAGCCTCTTCTGTGAAAATTTAGAATCTTAGATATAGCATATATACTATGTCCAGCTTCAAATAGAAATGATATTCGTTCATCTCTTTTCTTGATTTCTATTTCTCTAACTTCTTTGGTTCGCCTCTGAAATGTCCTTGAATGAACATTTTTGAAGCATTCTTTTGCAGCTTTTCTACCAAACAAGAGTGCTGTCTGCTTAATAGGATGTGAAGTAGCGTAAGTTTGCATTTTAGTTTTGGTTTATTTTGGTTTGAGTTTGCTAAACGATTCCTCCTGTTGGATCATTTATCTCTTCTTTAGGAGGAGCTTCAACTTTAGGAGCTCCAAAGTCGCCTCCTCCTTTGGCATCAGTACTTTTAATGAAGCCAAGACTTTTCGCATCATGTTCTATAATTTGGCTCATCGTAACTACCTCAGAGCTATTCTCGCCACCAAACACATCATTCTTGAACTGCTTTACTCCATCTTTATAGGCTACTTTCTTACCATTTTCTTCTTTAAATTCATATTTATCTAAAGAAGGAGAGAAGAAGTCATTTACGAGCCTTGACGTGTTTGCTTTTGCAGCATCAGTTAAGTTGAGTGATGAAAGCATTGTAAGAGCTTCATAGTTGCGAGCGTAACGAGCCTGCTGAAAATCAGACTGTTTTTTCAGCTCATCTATTGTACTCTGAACCTCTTTGTCTTTGTTATCCAATCTAACTTTAAGGTCTTGGAGCTGTGATTGCAACTCAGAATTTCGCTTTGAGAGCTCGTCAGAACCTGCTGATTTCGTAAGATGTGTATTTGCTGCATCAATGAGTTTTTTGATGTCTTTTTCTTCATTAATTCCTTCAACACCTAAGTTTACAAGTTGCTTTTGAAGTTTATTAATAAGTAAAGATTCTCTCTTTTGAGCAGCTTCATCTACTAGCGTTTTTGTTCTGTTTTCATCTGAGAGAATAGAAGTAACAACTTGATTCTCATCTATATCTATTTCTTCTTCAGATTCGTTTACAGTTCCTCCCAAACGCTCCCAAGCTGTCTTGAACTTTTTATATGCTTTTTCGTAATCCAATGTTTTTAAATTTTAGAGTGAAAAATGATTTGTTAGACGTATGCTAGAAATGAGTTAGCGAGATGCTATTTCTTTGCTGCTGTCTTTTTTGTTGTTTTAGTAGCTTCTGTTGGTTCGGAGGCTGGAGCTTTTGACTGCGCTTCTAATGATTGAGCTTCAAGCTCTTTGATTTTAGCTTGTAGTTTCTCAATTTCTGATTTTTGCTCCTCGTTCTCTGACTTTAGAAGCTCATTTTTAGAAGAGAGAGTTTTGACTTCACTTTGAGTCGCTTCTCCTAAATCTACCTTTTTTAGTTTTTCTCCTTTTTGCAGCTTCTTTACATTTTCAGCATCCAACACAACTACACCCATTTGCTTTTGGTGTTGTGGAGTCCCCAAAACCTTTTTAAAGGTATTATCATCTAAAGATTTTACATCTGCTTTAGAATACTCTTCTTTCCCTTGCACGACATTTAAATAAAAAACCTTTGCCATTTTGCTATAATTTTTGGTAAAATAAAAAATAATGATAACAAAGTTATCAAAATGAATCTATTTTGCTTGTCGTTTTTGCACAACGTCAAAAAAAGTGCTAATTATTTTAGACTTTTGAGGTATGAATAACAAAGAAAAAAACAAATTATTGGCTCGTTATGAGTATATCTATTTGCAAAAATCACAAAAAGATATAGCTGCTGATTTAGAATGCTCTGAAAGAACAATTCTGACATGGAAAAACGAAGATGGAGATTGGGACGATGTAAGAGACAAAGCCGAAAAATTACCAAGAGTTCAGAACGATTTGGTTTACGAGACATTTGTAAGAATGCTTGATGATGTGAAAGATAAAGTAGAGTGGGATGCTCTGTCTAAAGCCGCTGCTTTTATAGATAGACTTACAAAAGGAAAATCTAATTTTACTTTAAAACAGTCAGTTTGTATAGAATTTCTAACCTTCTTATTTAAGAAAAATCTACCAGAAAAGGCTAAAGAATATCTTGAGCTTATGACTGATTTTTTAAGAGAAAGTAAAACAACTGCATGATGGTAGAAATAAGTAAAGAATGGGAAGAAGTAGTAAAAGCAGTAAACAACGGAACTCTTTTAGAATTAGACCTCAATCCCAACCCTAAAAATCGCATCAACTGGAAGCAAGTAATAAGCAACCTTTCAGATCCTCAACAAGCATTTTTTAATGCTCGTAGTAGAGTAAATTTATACTTTGCAGGGCAAGGAGCTGGTAAGTCTCATATTTTAGGTGTTATTTCATTATATCTAGCCACTAATTTCCCTGAAGTATTTGGGCTTATTGCTGCTAACACCTACTCACAATTAAACGATTCTACACTTTATAGAATCCGTGAAGTATGGGAAGAATTAGGAATTACTGAATATGATGAAACAACTGGTCAAGGTGATTATGTCGTAAACCGTCAACCTCCAAAAGACTTTAATACTGATAATCATAATTTCAAACGCTATAATAATATTATCTCTTTCCGTTGGGGAGCTGTTATTTTCACTCGTTCACTTGATAATTTCAAAGCTATTGATGGAATGGAAGTCGGTTGGATTCTATTAGATGAAACCAAAGACACCAAAGAAGAAGCTGTCAAGGAAGTTATGCTCGGACGTGCCAGGCAAAAAGGAATGTACCTTACCAAAACAGGAAAGATTACAACCAAAGTAACCAAAACACCTTTCAACCCTTTATATATTGTTACTTCTCCAGCCAAAGAACAATGGCTTGTAGAATGGTTTAATTTGCTTATTTATGAATTTGAAATAAAGAGCAAAATTTACTCTACAACTGATTATTTTCACAAACAAACTACAAAAACGCACTTTGTAGTTATTTCATCAGCGTATCACAATCAAAAGAATCTGCCTGCCAACTATATTGAAAATCAAGCAAGCACACTTCCTTCACACTTGAAGGATATGCTTATTTATGGAGATCCATTTTCAAAAGCTGGAGGAGAGATTTATAAAGGCTTTAGTAGAGAGAAAAATATTTCAGAAGAAGCAATCTATCAAAAACATTTGCCTTTATGCGTTTCTTGGGATTTCAATGTTTATCCTTATGTAACTGCTCTTATTGGACAAATGCCTAATTCCAAAGAGCTTCATATTATAGATGAAATTTGTTCGGAGTACCCAAGAAACAACACACCTGATACTTGTGATACAGTTATTCGTAAATATCATAATCATCAAGCTGGCGTTTGGATATTTGGTGATCCAAGTGGTCAGAACGAAGACACAAGGTCAAAGAACAAAATGAATGATTATAAAATCATTCTACCAAAATTCAAACGTGCTGGTATGGGAGGGGTTGCTTTCAAAGTCTCTAAAAAAGCTCCTTACGTCATTCCAAGAATTAATTTTATCAATGGAATATTTGAAATTAGTATGTATGGCATTACTATCAAAATCCATCCAAGATGTAAAAACTTGATAGCTGACCTAATGTACTTGAAAGAAGATACAGATGGAAAGAAGCTCAAGGAAAAAGTAAAAGATGAGCAAACTGGCAAGTCTTATGAAAAATATGGACATACTAGCGATTCGCTAGATTATATGGTATGTCGTGTATTCTTGAAGTTTTTCAAGATGTTTACACTTGG
>NZ_JAHDIG010000139.1 GCF_020630935.1 Bernardetia sp. | reverse complement strand
ATAATTTGATTTAGAATTCCTATATAAAACTACTGGTTACTGATGACTGGTAACTGCTAACTGAAAAAAAATGCTTTCTACTCCCAACGCACCCAAAAAATTATTTCTTCTTGATGCTATGGCTCTCATTTATAGGGCGCACTTTGCTTTCAGCCGAAATCCTAGAATAACCTCCACAGGAATAGACACAGGTGCAATTTTAGGATTTACAAATTCTATTTGGGATATTCTACAAAACGAAAAACCTACACACATCGGTATTGCCTTCGACACTTCAAAACCTACTTTTCGACACGAGCAGTTTGAAGCCTACAAAGCTCACCGAGAAAAACAGCCAGAAGCCATTACGCTTTCTAAGCCATATATCAATCGTCTTTTGGAGGGACTGAATATTCCTATTTTGAAAATGGACGGTTTTGAAGCAGATGATATTGTCGGAACACTTGCCAAAAAAGCAGCTAGAGAAGGTTTTGAAGTCTATATGGTTACGATTGATAAAGATTATGCGCAGCTTGTAGAAGAAAATATTTTCTTTTATAAAGTAGCGTATGCAGGAAGAAACCCTGCCGAAGTTTGGGGAATAAAAGAAGTTTGTGAGCGTTGGGAACTCAAAAATCCGATGCAACTAACTGATATTTTAGGGCTTCAAGGTGATGCTTCGGACAACATCCCTGGTATTCCGGGAATTGGAGAAAAAACAGCTATCAAACTCTTGAAACAATTCGATAGCGTAGAGGGGATTATTGAAAATGCTGATAAGCTAAAAGGAAAACAGAAAGAAAACGTTGTTAATTTTGCACAGCAAGGAATTTTATCAAAAGAACTGGCAACTATCAAAATAGATGTTCCGATAGAATTTGATGCAAAGGCATTAGAATATGATGATGTAAAAGATATTACAGAGGAAAATAAAAAAACATTATCAGAGCTTTTTGATGAATTAGAATTCAGAACACTCAAAAGAAAAATCCTCAATGAAGAAGTGCCAAAGTCTTTTGCTCCGAAAACGGCAGCTAAAAGTAGTAAATCTGCTACCGACCAAATGGATTTGTTTGGAAATCCGAAACCTGTAACAAAGAAGTCAAACGTAACACCAGAGGAAGCCAAAGCAGCCTTAGCACAGCTACCATTTATTTTTGATAAGGAAGAGTTAGAGAAATTAGAAAGTAAAGCAAGTCCAGTTTCTAAAACAACTGAAACTGTACAGCAAACAGAATCACAAAAGTTAGCGACCCTTTTCACTACCAAACACGATTATCATCTCATTGATACAAAAGAAAAACGAGAACACTTAATCGAATTTTTATTACTTCAAGATGAAATTTCTGTCGATACAGAAACAGATAGTTTGGATGTTATGGAAGCTAATATTGTTGGTTTTTCGGTAGCGTACAAGCACTTTGAAGCGTTTTACATTCCAGTTTTGGGAACGGAAGAAGAGCAAAAAAGCATTTTAGATGAGTTTAGAAGCGTTTTAGAAAACCCAAAGATTATCAAGATTGGACAAAATATAAAGTACGATTATCAGATTTTTTATAAATATGGTATTGAGCTACAAGGACAGTTTTTTGATACGATGCTTGCTCATTATTTGCTTGAGCCAGAGCTTCGTCACAACATGGATTATCTAGCGCAAACAATTCTGAACTACAAAACCATTTCGTATGAAGAAATTGTAGGAACTGGAAAAAAAGCCAAAACGATGGCAGATTTTATCCCTAAAGAAATCTTGAATTATGCTGCCGAAGATGCAGACGTTACACTTCGTTTAAAAGAAAAATTAGCCAAAGAGCTAGAAAAAGAAGAAAATAAAGGTATCAAGTCTGTTTTTTATGACATAGAAACTCCACTTATTTCTGTATTGGCAAAAATGGAAATGCACGGAATGCGAATTGATACGGAAGCGTTGGGACAGTTTTCAGAAGAGCTAGGCAAAGAGATAGAAATTTTAGAGAAAGAGATTTATAAAATTGCTGGAGAAGAATTTAACATCGCCTCGCCCAAACAACTTGGAGATATTTTGTTCGAAGAAAACAAACTCAATCTCACCCCCAAACCAAAACGCACAGCCAAAAGCAAACAATACAAAACCGATGAGAGCATTTTGGTAAAACTGGCTGAAAAATATCCGATTGCTAAACATATTTTAGAATATCGTGGTTTGCAAAAACTCAAATCTACTTATGTAGATGCGCTGCCTTTATTGCTTTCGAAAAAAGACAATAAAATACATACTTCGTTTAATCAAGCTGTTACGGTTACAGGAAGACTTAGTTCTACTAATCCGAACCTCCAAAACATTCCTATCCGAACCGAAAAAGGACGAGAAGTACGAAAAGCCTTTGTCCCTTCAGATGAAAACCACATTTTGTTGGCAATAGATTATTCGCAAATAGAACTTCGCTTGATGGCTTCTTTTGCACAAGACCCAACAATGATTGAGGCATTTAAAAATAATAGAGATATTCATACGGCCACAGCAGCCAAGATTTTTAAGGTAGAAACTAACGAAGTAACTCCAGAAATGCGCCGTTCTGCCAAGACGGCAAACTTTGGAATTATTTATGGCGTTTCGGCAATGGGATTGGGGCAGCGTTTGAACATCAAAATTACAGAAGCTAAAAAACTCATAGATTCTTATTTTGAAGAATTTTCGTCTATCAAAAATTATATGGATAAGGTCGTTAATGAAGCAAGAGATAACGAATCCGTACAGACACTTTTGGGAAGAAAACGTCCTCTTCGTGATATAAATTCAAGAAATGCCACACAACGAGGTTTTGCAGAGCGAAATGCTGTCAATATGCCCATACAAGGAACAGCAGCCGATATTATAAAACTGGCAATGGTAAAAGTACAAGAGTATTTGGAGGAAAATAATCTGAAAACCAAAATGATTTTGCAAGTACACGACGAACTTGTTTTTGATGTTCCGAAAGAGGAGCTAGAAACCGTAAAGCCAAAAATTATGGAAATTATGTCAAAGACGTATCAGATTGATGTTCCTTTAGATGTTGAGGCTGGTGTAGGGCAAAGTTGGCTAGAGGCGCATTAAGAACCAGTTTGAATTTTTGCCTTCAGAATGTTCTGTTCTGTGTGTCACAGAACAGGGATTTTGTTTAATTTTTTAAGAATAGATTTTAGATTAAATACTGCGTAGGTCAAATCCTTTGACAGAGTATTTTTACATTTGATTATTTCTTAAAGAGAACAATTTAGTAAGTAATTTTCAATATGAATATAGAAAGAGAGTTAGAGAAAAGCAAGGAAGATATTCTGAATAGTTTTGAAAGAAAACAACACTCTATCTTAACTAATATAGAAAAGACTAAAGAGTATGATTTACTAATCAAATATTTATTTGTTGTTAGTGAAATTTGCAATCAGAAAAATCAGCATTATTTTATAGCTGTCAATGTGATAGATGTATATATTCAGTTTTTCAAGAATAGAAAATCACAGGGAGCAGCTTATAAGATTAGTTTAGAGGAAGGCAAATTAGTAAACATATTATTCAAGTCTTGTATGTTAGCAAAGCGTTATAATCTTGCAAAAACTATGTTAGAAATCGCAGGAGAATTAGATATTGAAATTTCCGATGATAAAGGATATATAAGACAGTTGAATGCTAATTCTTTTAAGTTCAAAAAACGAATAATTGTGAGGTTTATCTATGGTACTCTGTTTTTTGTTTCATTGTCTTTCATAGAACAAACTATGACTAACGTAATTATATTAACTTTTTTGCTTACTACCATAGAAATTTTAATTGCCTACATAGCCACCAAGTATAAAGGTTTTTAATCAAGACTGTGTTCTCTGTGTTACATAACAGGGTTTTAAGTAGTTGAGTAGTACAATTTAGTTTATAAAAACTATTGTCAAGGTCTG
>NZ_JAHDIG010000138.1 GCF_020630935.1 Bernardetia sp. | reverse complement strand
AAGCTAATTTAAAAATGTTGATGGATGAAGTTTTTGGAGAAGAAAACTTTGTTGATACTATAATTTGGAAAAAAAGATATGGTGGTGGAGCAAAAGAAAAATACTTAGTTAGTTTGCATGAATATGTTTTGGTTTATTGTAAGAATGTAAGTGTTTTAGAACCAATATTTGTTGATAGCTCTGAAGAATCAATAAAAAGATATTATAAGTTAAAAGATGAGAATTTTGATAAAAGAGGTGGATACAGAACTCACCCCTTAGAAGCAACAAAAAGTATGGGAGATAGACCAAATTTAGTATTTCCAATACCAACACCTGATGGAAAAGAAGTTATGCCAAAAAGGCAATGGCTTTGGAGCAAAAAACGCGTAGAAGATGCCCTTGAAAAAGGGGAATTAGCATTTTTAAAAGATAAAAATGGTGGGATTGCAGTACACACTAAACAATATTTAAAAGATGAAGATGGAAATATAAGAAGAAGCAAGGCTTTTTCTTTGATTGATGATGTTTTTACACAACATGGAACTAATGAAATAATTGATTTATTTGGAAAAGCACAAGTATTCTCATTTCCAAAACCTACAATGTTCGTAAGAAGATTAATAGAAGTCGGTACAGAGAAAGATGAAGAACAAATTATTTTAGATTTTTTTAGTGGAAGCGGAAGTTTATCTCATGCAGTCCTTTCACAGAATGAAAAAGATGGAGGAAAGAGGAAATTTATATGCGTACAGCTTCCTGAAAAACTAGAAGAAAAAAGCGAAGCATATAAAGAAGGTTTTACCACAATATCAGAGATTGCAGAAACTAGAATAAAAAAAGTCATTGAAAAAATAAAAGCAGAGCGTGACGGAAAAATAGAATTTGAATCGCCATAAGTTTTAGGTTTTCGTAAATACAAACTAGCTAGTTCTAATTTCAAGCTATGGCGTGGTGATATGGTGGATAATGAAGAAGATTTGAAAAACCAAATCCAGTTATTTGTTCAACCTGAAAAAGGAAGTTCTTTAACAGAGAATATTCTTTGGGAGTTGCTTATCAAAAATGGTATTAAGCTAACTGAAAACGTTGTCAAAATAGAACTACAAGAAGGAGTTAATGTTTATCATACTTCCGATAAGAGGTATGCTTTTATTCTTGATGCTTATAGTAAAGAGGCTCAAGATACGGTCTTGAAATTAAAGCCTAAAACGGTCATTTGCCTAGACAGCCTTTTCAAAGGTGAGGATAAGAAAAAGACTAACGCACAACTCAAGTTTGAAGATAATGGAATAACCTTTAAGACTGTATAGCTATGAAAAAAATTGTATTTGAAAAGAACCAACAATATCAATTAGATGCTATCCAGTCGGTGATAGATATTTTTGAAGGGCAAGACCTCAACAATTCTGATTTTGAGTTTTCTTTATCAGATGATAGAGCAGGGAGTTTAAAACTAACTGAAAGAGGTACTGCTAATAATCTTACTATTAGTGAGGAACAACTTTTGGAGAATATTAAAAAGGTTCAAGAAGCTAATGAACTAGAGCAGTCAGAAGCACTAGAAAAGTTATACTATAATGACCCTCCAATAGACAATTCGCCAATTACAGAAGATAGCATTTGGACGGACTACCCAAATATTTCTATCGAAATGGAAACTGGTACTGGTAAAACGTATGTCTATCTTCGTACCATCTATGAACTTAATAAAACCTATGGATTCAAGAAATTTATTATCGTTGTTCCGTCCGTTCCTATTCGTGAGGGTACAGTCAAAAACTTGGAAATAACACATGACCATTTGCAAGAACTGTATGATAATGTTCCTGTCAATTTTGATGTATATGATTCTAAAAAGACCAACGCTAAATTAACCAAGATTAGCAATTTTGCTCGTAGCAATTCCATTGAAATAATGGTTATTAATATTAGCAGTTTTGCTACTGATACAAACATTATCAACCAAATAAGGGAAAGAGGTATTAAACCAATTGAGGACTTGCAGGGAACTAAACCAATAGTGATTCTTGATGAACCTCAAAACATGAAGACCGACACCCGTAAAAAAGCTATTACAAACCTTAATCCGCTTCTTGTCATTCGTTATTCGGCAACTCATGTCAATTCCTATAATCTTATCTATCAACTTGACCCTGTGAAAGCATACGACTTAGGGCTTGTCAAACAGATAGAGGTAGATTCTGTCATAGCTCAAAATGATGGTAGCGGAGCTTTTGTAAGTTTAGATTCTTTCAAATTAGCAAAAAAATCAACAAAGGCAAAAATCACCATCCTAAAGAACGAAAAAAACGGAGTCACCAAGAAATCTGTTACGGCTGGTACGGGTAGTGACCTTTTCCAATTATCAAATGGAGTAGAGGCATATAGGGATGGTTACGTTATCAACTTCATTGATTCAGATGAAGAACTGATAGAAATTTCAAGTGGAAACACCCTATATAAAGGACAGCCTCAAGGTGGTATGACTGATGAAATTCAGAAGGATATGATAAGAGCCACCATAGAGAACCACTTGAAAAAAGAACGGGAATTAAGCCAAAAAGGAATAAAGGTACTTTCCATTTTCTTTATTGATAAGGTAGCTAATTACCGTTCTTATGACCCATCAGGAAATGAAGTAGCTGGAAAGTTTGCTTTATGGTTTAAAGAGCTATTTGAAAAAGCTATCCAAAACCCAAAATACAAAGACCTATACCCATACGAAACTAAGGATTTACATGACGGTTACTTTTCACAAGATAAAAACAAGAGGTTCAAAGATAGTAGAGAAGGAAAATCAACCATAGCAGATAATGAAACTTATCAACTAATAATGAAGGACAAAGAAAAACTACTGGATATAAACACTCCATTGCGTTTTATCTTTAGTCATTCGGCACTTAGAGAAGGTTGGGATAATCCTAATGTTTTCCAAATATGCACTTTGAATGAAACACAATCTACTTTGAAGAAACGCCAAGAAATAGGTCGTGGACTTCGTTTGTGTGTTACTCAAGAAGGGGTAAGAAATAGAGAAAGAGCAGTCAATCGTTTAACCATCGTAGCCAATGAAAGTTATGAGGTTTTTGCAAGGTCGCTACAAAATGAGATTCAAGAAGAATGTGGCGTTAGTTTCAAAGGTAGAATCAAAAATGCTCGTGACCGCACCAAAGTAGAACTCAAAAAAGGATGGGAGCTTGACCAAAACTTCTTAGACCTTTGGAATAGAATCAAGCACAAGACAGAATACAACGTTGATTATGATACTGCTGAACTGATAGAAAAAGCAGTCGAAGGAATAAAGAACATGGAACACATACCAAAACCATCTATCCAAAGAATTAAAAACGAAGTCACCTTTGTAAAAGATGATGGTGGGAACTTGGTAGAAGTTGGAGGTTATGTAAAGAGTTCCAAAGATAGAAGCGTAGATACTTCTAATTTTGATATACCTGATTTTATCGCTTACATACAATCAAAAACAGAACTAACAAGAGATACTATTTCAAAAATCGTACTTCAATCAGGACGTATTGGAGAGGTGTTTAACAATCCTCAATTATTCATGGATGCCGTAGTAAAGGCTATCAAGATTGAATTTGATAGACTCAAAATTTCAGGTATCAAGTATGAAAGAATTGCAGACCAATTTTACGAAATGCAATTATTTGAAAGTACAGAAATAGAATCTTATGTTGAAAATCTGATAGCCGTAAAAAACCAAGATAAGACCTTATATAATTATGTTCTAATTGATTCACTTTCTACCCCTGAAAGAAAATTTGCAGAGGAATGTGAGACTAGAGACGATGTACTTTTCTATATCAAACTTCCATCTTGGTTTACCATCAAAACGCCTATCGGTGGCTATAACCCTGATTGGGCTTTGATAAAACCAATAGTCCGTGCAATTTTAGATTAAAATTAAGAGAAAATAAAAAAAGGTC
>NZ_JAHDIG010000137.1:715-4108 GCF_020630935.1 Bernardetia sp. | reverse complement strand
GCATAAGGCAAAAAAAGAAGAAAGATAATACTTTTTTCGTGCGTTTACCCTAATACTCTTATATTTGGCTGGTTGTATAGACCTTAGATTTGGAGATGAATCTGGATTTAGTTTACTACCTTCTGTTCCTTATGGTTGGTCTAAAGTCGGTGAGCAACTTGGTATTCAAAGTAGCAGGTCAGTACGCATAAATGTTTTTGGTTTGCTCAACTTAGGAGGAGAACTTACCAGTTTTGTAACAGAAAAAGCAATGCGTTCTCAAACAATTATAGACTGTTTGGATAGTTTTGCTGAAACGATAGAGAAAATGACAGTAGTCGTATTGGATAATGCTCCTTGGCATATTTCTAAAAAAATAGAAGAAAAAATTAAACAATGGGAAGAAAAAGGGGTAATCATTTTTTATCTGCCAAGCTACAGTCCTCATTTGAATATCATAGAAACATTATGGAGAAAAATGAAACTAGAGTGGCTAAAACCGAAAGACTATAAAAACAAAAAAAACTACAAAAGGCGATACAAAATATTCTCAAAAATTATGGAAATCAGAACTACTACATTAACTTCACAATAAAACAAAATTGTTACGATAAATATGGCTAGCTACTTACTCATTTTGTAATGAGACATAGCATCTGCGCATAGCTTATCAAGAATAAAGTTTGTCTCTACTTGAAATGGATGTTTTTTATTAGCTCTCTGCTTATTTTTATCAAAATGCTCTGGCAAGCATTTCTCTCCTGTGGACATTTTAAACCTTTTACTTTTATATGAGAAAAAACATCAGTTTACACAACCCCTGTTTGTCAGGCTCTTTATCCATTATGTAAATATTTGCACTTGCCATAATCGTAATTTTAAGGGAACATACACCTCTAATGAGGAACATATTTGGGTACAAAACATAACAACAAATACGTTTTTTTATATTGTTAAGTTTAAGTAAATATACCTAAAAACACGCTTTAAATGTCTCGTCCTAAAATAGTGTTACAGTTTTAGAGATACATTTTAGTTAGAATCAGACTGTCATTTGATAGTCTGATTTTTGTTTTTTATAGGTTCTAATTTTGATATTTTCTTTTAAATGGGTTTGTTCAGGAGTCTGCATATATAAGGAAAAATGAGGTCTTTCTGTATTATATATTTTTACGCTTTGTCCTATCATTTTTTAACCCATTCTATATATGTGTTTTCAGAAGCTATCAAAAACTCTTGCTTTAAAATGCCGTTCACACGTTCTGCTACTGCATTTTCATAAGGGTCGTGTTCTTGAGTCATGCTACAAGTTATCTTATTTTTTTGCAATATTTTTTGATATTCATAACTACAATATTGAATTCCTCTATCCGAATGATGAATTAAACTTCGTTCTGGATAGTTTCTCTTTTTCAAAGCCATCTGTAAAGCTCTGCTACATCCTACCGTCTCTAAGCTACTAGAAACGTCATAACCTACTATTTTTTTTGAGTAAGCGTCTGTAACTAAAGCCAAGTACATTGGATTTTCTCTTGTGCCAATATAGGTAATATCACTTACCCAAACTTGTTCTGCTTTGCTAATTTCTACATTTTCTACCAAATTTTTATGTTTTTTAAAACGATGATACGAATTAGTAGTCTTATGATAGCTGCGTGTAGGACGAATTAAAAGCCTATTATTTCTCAAAATACGAAATAATTTATCTCGTCCCACCCCTAGCTCCTCTAACTCTGATTGCAAAATATGATACAACTTACGAACCCCAATTTTAGGCATTCTTTGACGTATATTTTCTACTAACCTAATCACTTGAGTAGCTACTTGCTCTTTTTCTTTTTCATCCCAAAACGAACGATAATAACTTTGTCTGCTTATCCCAAGCAGTTTGCAGGTCTTCTGGATGCTGACTTGCCTTTCTTTGCTGAAAGAGCAAACTACTTGGGATTGGAGTTTTTTAGTGCGTCTTTGTTTTCTTTTTTATGGTACTTATGAGTGCTTCGCAGTTCGAATAGGAATCTGATATTCTTTTTCTGCTAAATCAATCATCATATCAAATAAAATGACTTTTTTGTCAGAATTGGCTAACTCTTGCTCTAAAGCTGCTTTTTGCTTTTTGAGTAAACGATTTTCTTGTTCTAACTCTAACAAACGTTGCTCTGCTGTCTTCATAATTGTTGTTTTAACTTTGTAGTGAGGGTCAAAATTACCATATTTTTCAAGCCATTTAACAACCGTTCCACGAGATTGAATACCATAGTTACGTTGAGCTTGACTAACGGTAAAAATACCCTCTTCTATCTCACGAACAATTTGAAGTTTGAGTTGCATCGTATAGTCTTTTTGGGTGCGTTTTACATACTTACTTTTCATAAAATAAAAGGTTGTGTTGTAACGCTATACTAGGACGAGACAAAAGCAAAAATAAAGAGGCTGTCCGAAAAGTACGGATAGCCTTTTTTTATATGTATAAAAAGTTTTATTTTCGAGGCGTATATTTTTTCACTTGCTTTTCTAGTGTATGGCAAAAGTAGTTTTTAAAAATCAAAGTGTTTCTCAACCCGAACTTTTTCCTGTCAATATCTTTGATAAAATTCCAGCTAATCATCCTGTTCGTTTAGTTGAAAAGGTGGTTGATTCGTTGGATATTAGTGATTTGATTTCTCAGTATAAAGGAGGAGGTTGCTCCGCTTATCATCCAAGAATGTTGGTTAAAGTGTTATTTTATGCTTATTTATCCAATATTTATTCTTGTCGTAAAATAGCTAAAGCTCTTGGGGAGAATATTCATTTTATGTATTTATCAGGCAATTCTACGCCAGATTTTAGAACAATTAATGATTTTAGAGGTAAAATTTTGAAGGCACATATTCACCGTTTATTTGGAGAAGTTGTTAAAATGTTGGTTGAAATGGGTTATGTAAGTCTGGATGTTCAATATATTGATGGAACAAAAATAGAGGCTCGTTCTAATCGTTATACGTTTGTTTGGCGTGGTAGTATTGAAAAAAATAAAGAAAAGTTAGAAACTAAAGTAAATAAAATTTTATCTGATATTGAAAGTAGTATTCAATCCGATAATCAAGAAGAAAATAAAGAAGAACTACCTACTGCATTAGATTCAGCATTGTTAAAAGAAAAACTCGCTCAAATCAATAAAAAGCTTAAAGAACCCAACAAACAACAGGCAAAAGAACTAAAAAAAATGCAAGATGAATATCTTCCTAGATGAAGTAAATATGAAGAGTCTCTAAAAATTTTAGGTTGTAGAAACTCATATAGTAAAACAGATACAGATGCTACTTTTATGCGAATGAAAGAAGACCATATGAAAAATGGACAACTCAAACCTGCTTATAATGCCCAAGTATCCACAGAAAATCAATTTATTACCCACGTTTCTATTCATCAAAC
>NZ_JAHDIG010000137.1:0-705 GCF_020630935.1 Bernardetia sp. | reverse complement strand
TTTATCCTCTCATTTAGAAGGATTTGAAAATCAGTACCATAAACAAAGTAAAGAAGTAGTAGCTGATGCAGGTTACGGAAGTGAAGAAAATTATGAATTACTTGAAAAAAAAGAAATTACAGCCTACGTTAAGTACAATTATTTTCATAAAGAGCAAAAAAGGAAAATGAAGAATAATCCTTTTTTAGTTCAGAATTTATTTTACAACAAAGCATTAGATTTTTATGTCTGTCCGATGGGGCAAAGAATGGAGAAAATAAGAGATGGAAAACGTACTTCAAGGAATGGATATGAATCGCAAGTGTCTTATTATCAAGCAAAAAGGTGTCAATATTGTCCTCTTCGTAATTTATGTCATAAAGCAGAAGGCAATAGAATACTACAAGTAAATCATCGTTTAAACCAACTGAAAGAAAAAGCTAGAAATTTACTAACGAGTGAAAAAGGCTTAGAGCAGTGCAGTAAACGCCCTATAGAAGTAGAAGCTGTTTTTGGGCAACTCAAATACAATAATAAGTTCAATAGATTTACTTTGAAGAGCTTAGAAAAAGTAGAAATGGAGTTTCTATTGATGGCTCTTGGGCATAATTTTAGAAAAATGGTAGCAAAAACTACCAATAAGCTAAAAAATACTTTCAATTCTAAAAAATCGTCTTTTTGCGATATTTTTTATACTCAAAAGACAAAATTTGTTTGCATCATCAA
>NZ_JAHDIG010000136.1:1961-4163 GCF_020630935.1 Bernardetia sp. | reverse complement strand
AATAGCACTGATACGTTGTGGATTAATTATATAGAGCAGAGTAGTACATTTAAAAGTCAGTTTCCAGATACGGTAAGGAGTTTTATGCTTCTGCCTACTCAACTAGAAAGAAGTATTTATACCGTTACTGGCGAAAATGCTGCTACTGCACCAGATATTTATGAAAATAGAATAGATATTTTTGAAAACTTAGAAATCGCCACCATAAAAAGTTATTATCCAGATACGACAGGAACACAGTATTTTGATACTTCTTTTGTAGAAAAAGATTTTTTGAGCCGAAATTATTGGGAATATTTCATAGATAAAAATCAAGATGCAGGAGTGTATTTATTTAAAATTGAAAACTCTGATTTAGAATAAACAATTGTTCACCATACAATAAAGCTAGTAGCAAATTGGTTAAGTTATAAATTAGAGAATAATTTGACTATCCACTCAAAGTTGGGATTATATTTGCTCATTAAATTAGTTAGTAGGCAATTTGTCCGTACTGAGATATAATTTGTAGAAATAAAACCTCTTTTCAAGTTTTTATTTTTACCCTCATTCTCTAATGAATCCTATCCTAGCAGAGAAAAAATAAGTTTTTATGTTAAAAAATAAGATACTTTTTGATTAACAACGTAGTGTCTGTATCTTTGTATTCATTAGAACGAACTTGAGTAATTTCGTAACATATTGGATATTAAATAGTTATATAACAACAGGATATTTTAATATATTCTCTATAACTAATCAAGTAACATAAAATATTCCTTACTTAGTTACGTTATTTTTTTACTACATGAGAAATATCTTCTTTTTAATTATTTTTTCGCTAGGTACTGTTCCTTTACTATCAGCAAGCCTTATAGCTCAACACTCTGGAGGAGGATTAGAAGAGTATGTACAAGCTGAAACGTTTAGAGCAAAAAGACAATATACTACAGCTATTTCTCTTTATGATAAAGCGATAGCGAAAGACCCTAAAAACTATAAATACTTTGTACAGCAAGGCAAGTGTTATTATTTGCTTAAGCGTATTGATGATGCGATTGAGTGTTTGGAAAAAGCAACCCAACTAAAGCAAGACCATGTAGAATCTTACATTGCACTTTCAAAATTATATGGTTACAAGGGTAATATCAATAAAGTAATACAGTATTTGAGTGCAGCAGCTCAGTTTGAAGATAATACACAACGCCGTTTGTCGTACAGGCTACATATTTTAAAACTTTTATATTCGAAAGAAGAAGTTGTAGGCTTTCCTGTTCATTTGCACGATGCTCGCTCGCTTGCTCCCCAAAACACACATGTTTGGTATTTTTCAGCTTGGTATCACAATCAAGAAAAAGAATATGCACAAGCCATTACTGATGCAGAAGCAGGTCTGAAACTATTAAGTGATTCGAAAGATGCTCCTCGTTTTTATTTTCAGTTGGGATATGCTCTTCATCAGATTGGAGAATATGAAAAAGCAAAAGAGGCTCTAGCAAAAGCAAATGTTGGTTCATTTAAGGAGAAGGTATTTAAGATGATGCCTAACTATCAGTATAGATTAGCAATAGCATACCATACAATTTTTGAATATAAAACTTCTAAAGAGTACGTACAACAAGCCTTAAAACAAGACCCTAACTATACTAGAGCTAATGAACTAGGGGGACAATTAGCTGTACAGGAAATCAATCACACACCTGTCATAGAACGACTGAAAGATGCTGTCAGTCATGCAAAAGATTATGATACAAAGGCTCGTTCGTATTCAGAGTTGGCACTTCTACAATTCCAAAATGAAAACTATACAGATGCTATACAATCTTCTGATTCTTGTCTAATTATTCAACCTTTGCGTTACGATGTTCGCTTTTTGCGTGCTGTTTCGCTTTTTCACTCAGGAAAGGCAGAAGAGGCAATTACAGAGATGCGACAACTTTCTCATTTGAGCAATGTCCCTCCTAACTTACAAGCTCAATTTACATTCGCTACTGGAGTAATGTATAGGAAAATAGGTAAAAATGATTTTGCTATCCAATACTTCAAAAATGTAAAGCATGGCGATTTTAGATATGCAGCACAGGAAGAAATGAAGAAAATTAGTAGTCAGTAGATTCAGTTACCAGTTACCAGTTATCAAAATGAAACTGAATCTTGATTTTCTTAGTATAAACTCTAGCATTTTAATCCAAAAAAATGTTTTTGATATTTTCATTCATAATT
>NZ_JAHDIG010000136.1:0-1861 GCF_020630935.1 Bernardetia sp. | reverse complement strand
ATTAATCACTAGATTTCCCATTCATTGTGAATATGTGTAATTCCGTGATGTGCAGTCATATCAAACTGACAAGGAACAATAGAAACATAACCATTGTTTACAGCCCACTCATCTGTATCATCGCCTCTATCTGGATTTACAAAATCTCCTGCTAACCACAAATATTCTCTACCATAAGGGTCTGTACGTTGGTCAAACTTTTCTTGCCAACGTGCGTGTGCTTGTCTGCATATTCTTACTCCCTTAATTTGTTTTTCTTCTTCTGTTGTCTTATCAAAACGAGGAGGAAAATTGACATTCAGAGCCAAGTTTTTAGGCAAACCATTTTTTAGAGTTTGTTCTGCAATTTTGAATACATAAGAACGGATATGAGAAAAATCAGCATCACTGCCATAATCACAAAGCGAAAAGCCAATCGATGGCAAACCCTCAATCGCCCCCTCAATCGCTGCTGACATTGTTCCAGAATACAAAATACTGATAGAAGTATTGCTACCATGGTTAATTCCACTCACTACCAAATCAGGCGTTCTGTTTTCGAAGAGATGGAATTTGGCTAGTTTTACACAATCGGCAGGCGTACCCGAACACTCATAGGCTTCTACTCCTAAATCTTTAAAAACTTCTGACTTTCGAACTTTCAAAGGCATGTGTATCGTAATGGCATGTCCCATTCCAGACTGTGGGCTGTCAGGTGCAACTACAATCACTTCACCCAGTTCTGTCATTACTTCTACTAATTCTCTTATTCCTTTTGCTGTTATTCCGTCGTCGTTTGATACTAAGATTAGAGGCTTTTGATTATTGTTGCTTGATGCCATAGTTGATTTTGAATGTTTTGTTGTGATTTATGAAGAATAAAGTTAAGGTTTTTTGAGAGAATGAAAAATACTTAAAAGTGATAATATTACTTAACTTTTTATCTTGTCATATTTACTCCTCTAACCAATCTTCAATTTTCTCTGCAATTTCATCATAACGGCTTTCATTTGGAATATGTTTACTATCTTTCAACACATAAATTTCCCTAACATCTGAAAACACTTTTTTAATTCTTGGAATGGCTTTCTCTTTTGGAAAAAACACATCATCTTCTGCTATCATGGCAAAAACAGGTGCAGTAAAACCTTGTGTATCCTTCTCACTCATCAACGGAGGACGACGGTAATCCATCTTGACACCCAACAGAATATTTTTCTGAAATTCAATCCAATGATTATCTTGCTCATCAAAAAAAGCATTCATAAACTTAACTAAATCCTTTTCCTTTTTCGTAAAATGAAACTTAAAAAGTGGAATGCTCAAACGAGAAAGTGAAGGCAAAAAATCGCCATTAGCAAACCCAGAAGGAACAACATAAATCGCCTTTTTTACTTTCTCTGGACTAACTCTGATAAGTTCATTCAAGATAAACGCACCATACGAAATTGCAATTACTGGTACACTTTCAAGACCTAGTTTTTCCAAGACCTCACTTGCCCATTTTCCATATTCATTATTTTTGAAGTCAAGTGTAGTTTCGGCACTTTTTGTGGCTTGTCCGACTGTATCAACAGCATAAATTCTATATTTTTCATATAACTCTCTCATCGCCTCCAAAGCTACTGGAGCACCTGCATGAATGCCATGAAAGACCACCACAGCAGGTAAATGTTTTTCTCCACGAACAATAATATGTGTATTTCCTGCAAATGTATCGATATCTAATTCTTCGTAGCTGTCTTTTGCAAAAGAATTGAGTTTGTTTTCGTACAGATGCATTATAGCCTGTTTGTAGGCTGGCTTTTTATAGATTGTTCCTGTTTTCATAGTTTTTTTGTGATTTGATTTTTCTCAAAGATAATCAATAATTTTAAAATTA
>NZ_JAHDIG010000135.1 GCF_020630935.1 Bernardetia sp. | reverse complement strand
ATGGTTATTTCTGATTGAGCTGCCATAATTTTTGAGTTTTTAGTTGGGTTGTGAATAATGAAAAATTGTCTTTTATAAGGGACAAATCAATATTGAAATGCCCCTAAAATTGTAGTATATTTATGGTTTGAAAAACATCACTTTTTACACCTAAATCTTACTACAAATGGCTGATTTTCTAAGCGAAATAGAAGAACTTTATAAACTCAAATCTCTTAAAGGTAGTAGCGAGTTTGAGCATTACCGAGATGTTCTATTTAAAGCTCTTTCATCAGATATGCCTTTTGCTTATGCGATGTTCAATGATGCTATAATCTACCTAATTGAATTACCTGTTTATGATACTGACTATGTAAGACCTTCAACAAAAAAACTGATTGATTTTCTAGGTTCAATGCCTTTACATGGAGTTCCTTTAGAAGAGCGTAACACAATGGCAAAAAACATCATAAATTTATATGGAAGGCTCTACTTTAATTCAGAGGGGAGTTTATGATGTACTTAAAACTCTCCTACTTGTAGGTCTTCTAAAAGTTCTGATATTCGCTCTCCTTCTTTAACTTGTTGGCTTTCAAATTCTTCTGCTAATAGAGTTGCTATCTTTGATGTTACTCGCCTCATAGCAGTCTTTCCGTAGAAGAGTTTTAAGCTATTTTTCACATCGTCAGAAAGCTGATACTTCTGAAACATTATTTCAAAAAAATTATAATCTTCTGACTTGTCGTGTCCTAATTCTTCATAGTCGTTTTCAACGTCTTCATCTTCGTCTTCTGTTGAGAGATAAGATGACCTCTTTGGTTTTTTAGCCTCTTTCTCTGCTTCAACTTCCTCTTCTATTGTTGTTACTACTGAGTTAAGTTCAGCAGCACATTTCTTAAAATGATAGTACGCAATAAATGGATTATCCATAACTGAAAATAGAGTTTAAAATTTTTATCCGATTGGGTTCTGAAAGAGAGTATTAAAATCCTATCCTATGTTGTAGTTCAAATCTTCTACAAACTGCTCTGTATAGCTCTCATCTTGAAGCTGAATAATCATTTGTCCATCTGGAAAACCAACAGCCATAAAGAATACTTCATTTGCTTGACTTTCCTCAAAGAGTGCTGCAATAGCATAGTCATTGTTTGGAACTACAATTTGAGGTGTTTCTCCATCAAATTTGATTTTACATTTTTCGCTAAGAGCTTCCATAATTTTGAGTTTTTAGTTGGGTTGTAAATAATGAAAAATTATCTTTTATAAGGGGTAAATCAATCTTGAAATACCCCTAAAATTGTAGTATATTTATGGTGTAAAATATCATAATCTTTCATACCTAAATCTTACTACAATGTCTAAGCACGATGCACATTTTTTATCAAAAACATTTCAAATTGAAAACTTAAAAGAGATGAAAGATTTTAAACAACATAAATCAATACTCCTTAAAAAAATTGAAGATGCTGGAGAATTTGGATACGCCTTATTTTCCGACGAAATAGTCAGCTTACTAAAAAAGCATATTGACGAATCTGAACTTCCAAAACGTCCCACAGACGGTTTAATAGAATTTGCTTCTAATTTGCACATACATGGTGTTCCTGTAAATGAAAGAAACGCTATGGTTAAAACCATCTTAGAACGCTACTATGAAAGTCTATTTCCAATAAAATCAAATTAAATTTTCAATGTTTTTATACTCAATACGCTATCTTTTTAGCGTATTTTTTTTGTCTTTTTTTGAAAGAGAGAGTTAGGAATTACGAATGACTGCCTTTCTATCTCTTACTTCATTTCTTTTTTTTAGAGAGGCTTCGTAATACGCATCATCTCCGTCCAACCTTGCCTTACGCATACGTTTACTGTATTTTTCGTAAGCACGATTTAGCTTGTTTAGCTCTGCTTCTTGTGCTGGAGTGTAATTCGTTTTTCCTGCCATGATAGATTAATTAGTTAAGTTTAATTTTTCCTCTACTTCTTCCTCTTGGTCTATTTCCTCTTGCAAATCTCTACACATTTGCATAAACTTTTTAGGACGTGCAACAACTAAGTTTACAATCCACAACAAGAAGATAGATTGCTTTCCAACCTTTGTATCCGATAGTGCATCGGTAAACTTTTCTTTCAGAGAAGAAGGAATATTTTTAGCTCCAATGCTTACCAATTTTTCAATATTTGTTGTAGTTTTTTGCATACAGTCATTAGGAAATAAAACATTTATACGGATAAATCCGTATTTTTGTGTAACTTGTTAGAATATATACGACAAATATAGCAACTTGTTTCGTTAAATCAAATCAAATTGATTTTATTTTTAGAAATTTGTTGTGTTAATCTTGTAACAAATTGAAAATCAATAAATTATGATTGGAAAAAAAATCAAAGAAATTGCAGATAATCTACCTTTTACATCAAGACAACTAGCTGAAAAAATGGATATGTCCACTTCTACGCTATATGCTATGTACAAGAGTAAATACGTAAAAGAAGAGTATTTAATTCGCTTCAGCGAAATATCAAACGTACCTGTATCTGAATTAAGAGGTCATTATCCTACAATATCCGAAAAGGATTTTGAAAAAGTAAAACAAGAAAACGAAGCATTAAAAAAGGAGAATGCAGATATAAAAAAGGAAAATAGCTTTTTATCAAAAAAACTTAGTGAGCTAGAACACAAATTCAATATATTGAATGAATCACTAGCTCAAAAATTTCTAGGTGTAGATTTTGGTAACAATAATTTGGGAAAGGGTAGGGGACACAAGCATGCAGCTCGCTCACATGGACAAAGAAAAGATGATATTGTTCATTCATCTAAGCGAGCTTGTGTTCCTTCAGCTATTAGTCTTGGTAGATAAATAGTTGTGCTGCTTTTAATCTTAGGTATCTTATTAGGTATCTTGCTATAAAAATATACTTTTTTGAGTAACTTAGGCGTTTAGTTTGGGTTCACTCATCACCACAACCTAAACCCAAATTAAGTAATAACTTTTTTTGGGTTTTTTTTGTTGGCTATTTATATTGCGCCAAAGACAAGACTTTGTCCTACATTAATAATTTATCATTTATAACTTGTCATTCTTCAATGTCTGATTTCAATTCGTATTTTCCTTCCGACTTACCTGTTCCAGCTTTTCATGGTTTACTTTTAGGTGCAATTTCACCTCGTCCAATAGCTTTTGCCAGTACGATAGATAAAGAAGGAAATGTAAACCTTTCTCCCTTTAGCTTTTTTAATGTCTTTGGTGCAAATCCTCCTACACTTATTTTTTCTCCTGCTAGAAGAGTAAGAGACAATACCATCAAACATACCTTAGAAAATGTAAAAGAGGTAAAAGAAGTAGTGATTAATATGGTTTCATATTCGATGGTAGAGCAAATGTCACTTTCCAGTACAGAATATGAGAAAGGAGTAAACGAATTTTTCAAAGCAGGTTTTACACCTATTGACTCCGAAACCGTTTCTCCTCCAAGAGTTTTGGAATCTCCTGCACAGTTTGAGTGTGTGGTGAGAGAAATTGTAGAAACAGGACAAGAAGGAGGTGCAGGAAACCTAATTATCTGTGAGGTGAAGAAAATGCACATTAGTAAAGCCATTTTAGATGAAGATGGAAAAATAGACCCACATCTGTTAGACGCTGTGGCTCGTATGGGAGGAAATTATTACTGCCGTGCAAGTGGAGATGCAGTCTTTGAAGTTGCTAAACCTCTAACGACAAAAGGAATCGGTGTAGATGAACTTCCTTATGCTATCAGAACCAGTAAATTTCTTTCTGGAAATACACTTGGTAAGCTAGGAAACGTAGAAAAAATGCCTACAAAATCAGAATTAGAAAGTATAGAAACTAATTTTTCAAGTGAAGAAGAAAAACACAAACAGGCAGAAGAGTTAGCTCAGAAAGGCGAGGTAATGAAAGCGTGGGCAGTTTTGCTTAGTTAGAGAAAACAATTTTGCTCAAAAGTTTATTGTTGTGGTAAATTTTAATCTCATCAAAAAACAATTCATTATGAAAGCGATATGGAACGGGCAAGTTATTGCAGAAAGTGATAACACTATTCAGATAGAAGGCAATCATTATTTTCCTGCTGATGCAGTAAAGAAAGAATTTTTGAAAGAAAGCGACCACAAAAGTATTTGTCCATGGAAGGGAACGGCTTCTTACTACTCGTTAGAAGTAGATGGAGAGGAAAATAAAAATGCTGTTTGGTATTACCCCAATACAAAAGATGCTGCTAAAGAAATTGAAGGGCGACTAGC
>NZ_JAHDIG010000134.1 GCF_020630935.1 Bernardetia sp. | reverse complement strand
AATTACGAATTACGAATTACGAATTACGAATTACGAATTACGAATTTTTATCATTGACTGACTAAAGTTCAAAACAATTATTTCAGAGCGAAATTCATCACTAATCACTAATCACTAATCACTAATCACTAATCACTAATCACTAATCATTATTTTATGGCATATCGTCTCAACCCAAATACCTTAGATTTTCCTCCAGTACAGTTTTCAGATGAGGATGGACTTTTGGCTGTAGGGGGAGATTTATCTACAGAGCGCATTAAGAAAGCCTATAAAAACGGTATTTTTCCGTGGTATTCGGAGTATAGTCCGATTTTGTGGTGGTCGCCAAATCCTCGTTTTGTGATTTTGCCCCAAAATTTTAAGTTTGCCAAAAGCCTTCGTCCTATTCTGCGAAAGCAAAAATTTAGAGTAACCCTTAACCAAGCCTTTGAAAATGTAATTCAGCATTGCAAAGTAATGAACCGACCTAACCAACATGGCACTTGGATAACTCCTGAAATGCAACAGGCTTTTATAGATTTACACTATGAAGGTTTTGCTCATTCAGTAGAAGTTTGGAATGAAGATAAATTGGTCGGTGGATTGTACGGCGAAATAGTCGGAACGTGTTTTTTTGGAGAATCTATGTTTGCGCTAGAAAGTGATGCTTCAAAAGTGGGTTTTGTAGTGTTAGTGAAAAATCTTTTAGCCAATGGTTTTGAAATGATTGACTGCCAAGTTTTTACAGAGCATTTGGCTAGGTTTGGAGCTGATATGATTCCTCGTAAAGAATTTATAGAGCGTTTAGAAAAGGGAAAAGAAAAGCTGTTTGATAAGGAAAGTTTTGAAAAGAATTTTACAGATAGTCCAGATTTTATATTACAATTCAAACCCTAAGGGTTTTGGAAACCCTTAGGGTTTAAAACTATGAAAAAAATAAGTGTGCTTATAGCAGTAAGAAACGAGGAGCAAAATATCTTATCTTGTCTGAATCATTTAGATAAGTCAATAGCTAAATTTTATCAGAAAGAAAGTCAAGATAATTTTGAAATAGAAATCCTTGTAGGAGATGATAATTCAGAAGACAAAAGTGCAGAAATTATAAAAGAGTTTATACAAAAAAATGAAAAACTAAACTTTACTTATTTTAATATTGAAAATGAAAATAATCTGAAAGGCAAAGTAAAGGTGGTTTCCCAACTCATAGATATTTCAGAAGGAGAAACTATTATTTTATTAGATGCCGATATTTTTGTAACTCAAAATTGGCTCAAAGAGTTATTAACTAATTTCTATCAAAATGATGCAATAAAAATGCTGATGGGAACGACAATTCCCAAATTAGATTCAAATACATTTCAAACTTTAGATTGGATTTTCGGACAAGGAGTTTTGGCTATGTTCTCAACATTAGGTTTTCCACAAACAGCAATGGGCAATAATCTTATATTTGATAAAAAAATCTATCAAGAAATTGGAGGGTATCAAAATATTGAGTTTTCTGTAACAGAAGATTTAGCTCTTTTTAAAGCGTTTGGTTGTTGGTGGGGACACCAAAAACGGCAAGACAATTTTTTTACACATCTTTTCAGTCCTAATGCTTTAGCTTTTACAGAATCAGAACCAACGTTGAAAGACTGGATTTTGCAACGTCATCGTTGGCTAGTTGGAGCGTGGCAGTTTTCTAATTCTATAAAAAAAGTAATTTTACTCATTTATCTATTCAGAGCCTTGATTTTTATAGGGATGCTTTTGAGCGGACAGATATATATTGTTCTTAGTGTTGTTTGTCTCTTGGCGATTAATTTTTTCTTGCTTCTCTCCTTTTTTGTCAGGCTAAAACTTAAAATTTCGTTTTCTACTTTATTTCAGATACTGTTTTTTTCTTTGTCAGAATCAATTTTGTATTTTTTAGTGGGTATTTACTTTTTGACAAGTAAGAAGGTCAAATGGAAAGGAAGAGAATTTTAAATTGCCAAAAAAAATAGCATTATGATACAATTAGGTTAGGATTTTTAGTAAAAAAAACGCATTTTTAAAGTTACTTTTATTCTATCTGACTAAACTTACTCTACAAATTGGCTACAAATTCTACTTCAAGGAGAAACAGAAAGACAGTAAAATCTTTAGACCCTTATAAAATGTCTGAAATACTGAAAAAGGGTACGCTAGAAGGACTTATTCGCTTTGATGGCACAGGAACAAACCGTTATGTGTTTTACCCTTTCCAAGCAATGCGCTTTCGATGGGAACCTGAAGAGGAGGTAAGAGCATGGGCGTATATCAAACTTGTTTTGGAAAAAAAATATGACCCTAATAAAATAACTTTTGAACGCAAAGTAAAGATGGGTTCTTCTTATCGTTTCGTTGACATTGTGATTTTCTCTGACCATCAGCACCAAAACGATGAGATAATAATAGAGTGTAAACGAGCTAACGTAGGAAAAAGAGCATTTTTAGAGGCTGTTGAGCAAGGCAAATCGTATGACAATCAACTCTATGGAAAATATATTTGGGTTACATCCCAGAAAAAAAACACATATTATAAAGTAAAGCCTTCAAAAAATGGAAGGGATTATGTAGAAATTGATGATTTGCCTTCTTTTTCTACTTCTGCCAAATTTACAGGAGCATTGAGTGAGACAATTTGGACTGTCAAACATTCTTTAAAGGCATTCTATAAAAATTATATTGTTCCCCAAACTCAAAAACCTTGGGTTTCTAATTTCCTTCTCTTTACATTTTTCTTTGTCTTTATTGGCTTTATGGTCAGTTGGTTCAATGCAAAAGTAATCACAGCACAAATAGACAATCACACACGCTGGCTTGTCAAAGGGCGCATTCATTATGGTCATTTGTATTGGGTTGTGCCTATTCTGACAACATTAGTAATGATGTGGGCGTTCAAACGCAAACTTTTCCCTAAACTTACTGAAAAAAGAACAGCACGAAATCGTAAGAAGAAAGGGAAAGAACTACCTTTTGTATTTCACAATAAAGTCATCTTTGCGACACTTATCGTCGTTATTCCGTCTTTAGTTTTGAGTGAACTCTTATTTGGAACGGGAGATATTTGTAGGACATGTTGTATAGATAAATGGTTTTGTTGGTGGAGTAGAGGACATTATTATAAGGTAGATGAATCGTGGCGAATGATGAATTATTTTGTTCCTTTTGTGATGGGTGTTCCTGTTCAGTCAATTATGATGATAATTCTCAACTGGGTTTTTGAGGCATTTTCTAGGTTGCGATAAAAATTATTTTATTGCTCAAATGTAAGCCTTTAACCTACATAATTTTGCTGTTGTTGGTGTGTCCACCCACAGCTAACTATAACTTTCAATACAATGAAAAAATCATATTTAGTATATCTGTTCATATTTTTATTCTTTTTTGTTTCTTGTAAAGATAACTCTGAAACATTAGATGAAAATGTTGTTTTTGAAGAGGAGAAAGAATTGCTAGATGTAGCCTATGGAGATGATGCCCAACAAAAATATGATATTTATTTACCATCTAATCGTAGTGCTTCAAAAACCAAAGTCATCGTTTTAGTTCACGGAGGAGCTTGGATAGGAGGCGATAAGGCAGATATGAAAGGAGTATATGATGTTTTAAAAATTACTTCCTCTGAATATGCGCTGGTTAATATCAATTATAGATTAGCTACATTTAATCTGCAGCCTTTTCCAATGCAAATTTATGATATAAAAAGCGTCGTAGAAGACTTGAAAAGTAAAAGCAGAGAATATGGAATTTTGAATGAATATGCTTTTGTGGGCGTAAGTGCAGGGGCGCATTTGTCTATGCTTTATAGCTATAAAGATGATACAGAAAAAAGAGTAAAAGCAGTTGTAGATGTAGTAGGTCCAACAGATTTTTTACATTCTTCTTACACAGATAGCCCAAATATAGAAACCCAGCAAGCTGCTTTAGGTTTACAACTTGTTATAGGAAAGTTTATTGAAAATGACCCTAACTATTTTGAAAGTATAAGCCCAAGATATGCAGTTACAGCTAGTTCTCCTCCTACAATTATGTTTTATGGTGGTGTAGATGTGCTTGCGCCTTTTCAACAAGGAGAAGTCTTGAAACAAACATTGGACAGCTTTGGTGTAACGAACGAATATTATTTTTACCCTAATGCTGAACATGACTTAGGAGATGAAAACATTGCTGATGCACTTGCAAAATCTACAACTTTTATTCACACTCATTTGAAATAAAATGTTGAACTTGTTTAAGAATGGTTTTCTAGCGCTTACCGTTTCGTCAGCATATGCTGACGAACTGAAAGTCGGCGAAGCCAAAAAGTGCGTCCAAGCAGAATGCTTGAACGAGAAATAATAAATAAAATTT
>NZ_JAHDIG010000133.1 GCF_020630935.1 Bernardetia sp. | reverse complement strand
CTAATCCGAAAAAATATGGGACAAGATAAGGATTCCATCTTGTGCTTACCGTTTCATCAGCATATGCTGACGAACTGAAAGTCGGCGTAGCCAAAAAGTGCGTCCAAGCAGAATGCTTGAACGAGAAATAATAAATAAAATTTACTCTACACTTCATTCAAGCTACTTTTTTCCATTGGCTTCGCCGACTTTCAGGTCTTAAACAACTTCTTTGAAATAGGGTCAAGCGACCCTATTAAATTTTGAAAACTTACACACTTAAAAGAATAGTTCCTCAAAATAAAGCAATTCGTTTTTCCACTTCTGTTTTTACCATTTCAAAAACCTTATGAGGACTTTTGGTGCGCCAGTTGTCTAGCTCATCCAAAATTCCTCCCCATATAAGATAAGAGTCTAAATTATAGGCATTCATTTCTCTAAGGACAAATTCTCTAAAGTTTAGCAATACAATCCAACCTTCTTCTACATCTTCAAACCATTCTTCGTAATATTCATCATCAGAACCGTGAAAATTCAATACATTTTCACCTATCAAAACAAAGTATTTGATTCCTTCTCCTGTAAAATAATCAATCACATTGCGTTTGAGATACATAATATCATTGTGTAACGCATCGTTCCACTCACCCAAAAACTCTATTATAACAAATTTACGATGATAATCTGCCATCAAAACCTTTAAATAAAGTGTTTCAGAGCCTATAAAATCCCAATAAGGATGGATGTAGTAGCCATAAATATTATTGGTGTATTGGTCGGTATTATAATGTGCTTGATAAAAAGGAGAGCGTTTGTCGGTATTGGAATCATAAGAAAATTCCCAACCAAAAAAGGGTTCTATATCGTGCATAATAGCTTGATGAGTAGTATTTGGATAAGATTTTTTGTTATTTAAAAACGAAAAACTCCCTCTTGTGGTTTAGAGAAAACCAAATTTTAGATAAATACCTCTAACTTATACAGACTATCTTACCTACATTTCGAATTTTCCTGTTTTTTCTCTCCATTGCATAATAAGCTCAAAGGTATTAGTAGATTTTTGATAATCTATATAGCCATAAAAATGGTCAAACCCTGCTCCCAAAACGCTTTGTAAGGCTGCTTTATCTTCTTCTGTGGGATGGTCTGGCAAAAAGGCTTTCAAGGATTCCAAATCATAAAGTTTTTCTACTTTCTCTACATTTTCAATCTCCCATTTTTTACAAAACGTTGCATACGCATTCTCTGAAGTTTTCATAGTCTATATTTTTGTCTGTTAAATAATTCTACAAAGTTATAAGTAACTACAAAATCTGTTGTTTTGCCTAGATGTTTGTTCGCTTTGGAAATTATTTAGAGTAAATTTGTAGCGTTTTATCATTTACTTTGCAGGTTAAAGGCTTGCCTTTGACTGTATTTTACCAGTTTCTATCATATTTTATGAGATTTCTATTCTTTTTCCTTTTGTTTTTAACCTATTCATTTGTTGGTTTTGCACAGACAAATAAAACCATAGAAAAAAAACCAACCCTTGAAACCATTGAAGATACCACACAGACACTTTCAAGAATAGAACTCTTGCAAGCAGGCGTTTTGGAAGGAGATGTTTTACCTAATGGGGAACAAATACGTATTTTGAAAAAAGATGAACGTGGACAGGTAAAATTTAAGCAAAAAAATACGGTAATGTATGCTGATAGTGTTTTTCAGTATATTGACAGAAACCAAATTGAAGCCTTTGGAAATATTCGTTTTGTAGAAAAGGATAGTATGACCCTTGTAGGAGATACGCTCTACTACGATGGTTATTCCAAACTGGCAAGGGTAAGAGGAAATGTTGTTTTGCAAGACCAAGAAAAAACAGTAACCACACAAAAACTCAACTACAACCTCAAAACCAAAACAGCTTATTATTTTGAAGGAGGAAGAGTAAGAGACCAAACCTCACGCCTTACCAGCGACAGAGGATACTACAACACAGATTCAAGAGTAGCAACTTTTCGTGGAAATGTACAAGCTATCAGTCCAGACCAACAACTTTTTGCTGATTCGGTGGTCTATAACACACTCACAAAAACCATATTTTTTGATTCAGAAGGAAAAATAATCAATAAAGATGGAACAATAAACGCTGTCAAGGGAACTCAAATCAATGCACAAACAGGAATTTTGAAAACGGCAGAAGGCGCAGATGTAGCTACTCGTGTTGAAAATAGAGATTATATTATTTCTGCTAACTTCATTGATTACGACAACCTTACAGAAAAGGGAGTTTTTAAGGAAAATGTGCAACTCTACTACAAAAAAGAACAGATTACTATTTTTGGAGACGAAGCCTACTACGATGGAATAAAAAGCCGTTTGGATGCGTATGGAGATGCTCTTTTGGTAAAACCTTTCAAAAATGATACGCTTTATATTTCGGCAGATACACTTATTGCTATGAACGACAGCGTGGCAGCCGAACAGCGTTTTTATGGATATAGAAATGTCAAAATTTATAAGCGTGATATTCAAGGAATATGTGATTCTATCAATTATGATTTGACTGACTCTATTATTTATTTTAATTATGACCCTGTTTTGTGGAACACATCTAATCAGCTTTCAGGAACAAAAATTAGAGCCAAATTGCAAGACAATAGCATTGATTCTTTGATTATCAATGACAAGGCTTTTGTTATTTCCTCTGATGTTTTTGGACAGTTCAATCAGATAAAAGGACGAGATTTATTAGCTGTTTTTGATAGTGGCTACATAAAAAATGTAAATGTAGATGGCAATGGAGAAAGTATTTATTTTGTTTTGGAAGAGAAAAAAAATGAAGAAACACTGCTCAAAGGAATGAATTATATCAAATGCAGTAATATCATTATGAAATTTATTGCAGACAATGAACTGGAAGAAATTTTGTTCCTACAACAACCCGAAGGACAGGTTATTCCTCCTCAACTCATTACAAAAACCAATTCTAGGCTAGGTAATTTTGAGTGGCGTATCGATGAAAAACCAACCTACAACAAAGTTATGCAAGGCAGAAGCATCGACCAAGCTGCCAACAATACCTATAAAGTGAAAAATGTGGATGGAAAGCGTATCATTGATGGAGAATTTTTTGGTGTTTATTTGAGCGATGACCAAACCAAACTTACTTATTACCATCCTAAGTTACCAAAAAGAAATCTTGACAATGAGTTTTTCTTGTATGTTTATCCTCAAAATAAAAAGGATTTGCCAGAGGAATTTAAACTCTATGGTTATGTTGTTATTCCATTTTACAATATGAATACTGAGGTGTATCAACCCAACCAACCTTTCTATTATACCCAAGAATTGCCAAAATTTAAAATTAAAAAAATTACGACAGGACAAAAGAAAAAAATAGAAATAGATGAAGAAACAGGAGAAGTTATCCCCAACCGAAATCCTGTAAAGTCTTGGAAAGAGACGTATGAATTTTAAAAAATCATATTTCTGAAACAATATGTTTTCTTATTGCTTCAATCAAGCAGAATGAAATCAATTTTCAACTCTTACACCTAAACTCTCAATTTATTTTTTTATGAATATTAAAGACGCTAAAGTTCTCTTGACAGGAGGAAGTACAGGAATAGGCTATCAAACAGCTAAACTTTTAAAACAACAAGGTGCAGAAGTTTTTATTTGTGCCAGAACAGAAAAAGATGTTGAAAAGGCTATTTCAGAACTAGGAATCAGAGGCACAACTGCTGATGTTTCGAACGAAGAAGATGTAGCAAAAATGTTTGAAAAAGCCATTTCGGAAATGGGAGGGTTAAATGTTGTGATAAATAATGCAGGCATTGGAAGTTTTGGAGCATTGGTAGATACTTCTGTGGAAGACTTTACAAAAGTTTGGGAAGTCAATGTAAAAGGAGCTTTCATGGTAGGAAAAGAAGCAGCCAAGCATTTTCAGAAAGAAAACACAGGAAATATTATCAATATTGCTTCTACGGCATCTCAAAAAGGATTTGCAGGTGGAACGGCTTACTGTTCTAGTAAGTTTGCTCTTGCAGCCATGACAGAGTGTTGGCGTGCAGAGCTTCGCAAGCATAATGTCAGAGTAATGCAAGTAAATCCAAGTGAAGTTGTTACACAGTTTTTTGATAAAGTAGGAATGGAGCAAGACAAAGAAAACGAAAGCAAACTACAAGGAACTGAAATTGCTCATACCATTTCATCTCTACTTTCTATGAATGATGTTGGTTTTATTACTGACGCAACGGTTTGGGCTACAAATCCAAAGTAAAAAAGCATCCGAATCATATAAACAAAAAAGTCAATTACGGAAATGTAATTGACTTTTTTTTCTTTAGAACTTGTTTAAGAATGATTTTCTAGCGCAAGATTCCATCCTTATCTTGTCCCATAAAACTTTGAATTTTGGC
>NZ_JAHDIG010000132.1 GCF_020630935.1 Bernardetia sp. | reverse complement strand
ATGATCCTCTGTACCCTACTGTCAATGCGTGTTCGCAATAAGGCCAATCAAAACCTTCTTTTGCCATACCTAAAGCGATAATAATATCAATATCATCTGCTGACTTTACATTTCTAAGGTAATTCTGAATTTTATCTCTTTCTTTTTGTGTATCTTCTACCAAGTCAGCAATTTTTAAAATTCTGCCATGCTCATGAGTTTTGACATAAATTACACCTGTTTCGCTGTCTTGTCTTTCTACTTCGCCAATCGCATCGATGATAAAATCTACTTCGTTGCGTTTGTCTTTGGTAGATTCTCCTGAATTGACATTTGGAATATGAAGAATTGTTTTTTTATCAGTTTCCAAAACATCCATAATCGCATCGGTATATTTTCCTTGATAGAAATGATACCCAATGCCTAAGGTTTTGAGATAATTGTAACCGTTGAGCTGCTCGTAATAATTATAAGTAACTTTCGTAAATTTCGCCTCATCTTCTGGAAGCAAAATCGGAATGCTATCGCCTCTAAAATAAGAACCTGTCATGGCTATAATATGCGCCTTTGACTTATCCATAATGTTTTTCAAAATCTCTCCCAAACGATTATCGCCAGCTACCGAAACGTGATGAAATTCGTCTATGGCAAGCAAAACATTATCAAACTTGCTTTCTTCCAAACCCTCACACGCAAAACGCAATGTAGCGTGCGTACAAATCAGAATCTGCTCCTCGTTGTCTTCCTCCATAAACTGATGAAAAGCACTGACTTTGCTTTTGCTGCCGTCGCTGCCTGCCGTACACAAATTGTATTTTTCATTGGGCGACCAATTGGCAAAAAAACCAAACGTTTTTAAATCGGTTGGAGAAAACGAACTTCCAATCGAACGCTCTGGAACAGCCACCACTACTTTTTTGATGCCTTGATGGATGAGCTTATCCAATGCCAAAAACATCAACGCTCTTGACTTTCCAGAAGCAGGAGGCGATTTGAGAAGCATATACTGTGCATCACGATGCTCAAAAGCACGTTCTTGCATCTGACGCATTCCGTACTGATTGGTGTTTTTGCTATTTCCTGTTTGATTGTAGGTTACGTTTACTAGATTTGGCATAATTGAAATAATTACGAATTAAAAATTACGAATTAATTGACTATCAATTAATTGAGTGTTTCCTTCGGTACTGCCCTATCGGGCTGACCTAAGATTAAAGTAAGGTCAGTCTCGTTAGAGCAGACAGACCGATAAAAAAATAGCTAACTTTTGAAACGTTGTACTAATTAGAAAAATAATTAAATATAAAATTATTTGATACGATGAAATTACATTCATAATTATTTTTTCTTTTTCTTCTTTTTCTCTTTCTCAAAAAGCGTGTTTTTGTCTTTTTCTTCTTGTATCATTTTTTCATAGAGCTTAAATAGATACTCCAAACGCTCTTCATCACTACTAAAAGGCGTACTGCGATAACAACGCTCCACAGCCAAATCGTTTTGATGGTGGGCTTCTCTCAAACCCTCTGGCATTTTATCTGGGTCGTATAGCTCTGCTAGTGTTTTTTCTGAATGCTTGGCTCGCTCATCCAAAATAGCTAATGTACATTGTGTGAGTTCGTCTTTTCTTCTCTCTGATATTGAGGGGAAAGGGAAGGTGTTGTAGCAAATTGAAGATGAATAACTATAATCTGATTTTAATCTACCTGAAACTGTTTTGATCCAAGCCATCTTCATTTTAGATGATAAGACTGAGAAAAGCATAGGCTCTGCATTATAAATAGGAAATGCCTTATCCATCACAACTATATCCGAATCAAAATATCCTAATGGAATATAATCTCTTCTTTCAGACGAAACTTTTGGCATTATCATTAATGAACCCTTTGTAAACCGTGCCTCACCAAACTTGTACGGTGTGGAGGCTGCTTTTACTGTAGATTTTCTCTTACTTTTTTTTCTAAAGGTTTCTTTTTTTTCAACCAAAAATTACCAATTTTTTTCTAAAGTTTTCAACTTGAAGTATTCTATCTTTAATAGGTGGGATTTTGTTCACATTCTCAATTTGGGAATCTTCAATCCATAAACACCATCTATCTATCCCTTTAATTAATTCTTGAGAACCCATTATTCGCAACACATAAATTGCTGCTTCGGGATAATTTAATATCAACTTTTCCTTTTCCTCTGTCGAAAGTATTAAAGAACCTCCATCCAAAGCAGAACTACCATATCCTATTTTTGGAAGAGGTGAAAGTGGATTACTTCGTTTTTCAACAAACAAATCATTACCTCTAGTGAGATAAGGGCTAATATTTTGAACACTTTGTCCTATACCTTTTTCATATATATATTTTTGTTTGTTACATTTATTTCTAAGTCCTACGATTACACATATAACTCCTGCATTGTGTTTAGCATTATTAATCCATTTGAATGAAGTATATGCAAATCCAATTTCAATAGAAATAGCAAGTATATGTGACCATAATAAAGCAACTTGTTCTCCTTGGCAAATTGAATTTGTACTAACAAATGCACATTGGCTATTAGTTTTATGTATAAAATTTGCTCCTTTGTAGAACCAACAACTAATATAGTCTAAGCTTTTGTACTCTTTTTTTATACTTTTAAAAACAATACTCATATCTTCTTTTTGAGAAGAATTTTGAACGCTATATCCCAAATACGGAGGATTCCCCAAGATATAAATCTCATCGTTTTCCTTTTTCGGACAGACTTTTTCCCAGTCTAATCGGCAGGCGTTTCCTTGTACGATATTTCCAGCTTCTGTGAGGGGAAGCGTGGGGTTGGTTTTTCCAAATTCTTTAAAGAAAACTACATCCATTTGGTGTTTGGTCAGCCAAAGGGCAAGAATAGCAATTTCTTGAGCAAAATCGTCTAGTTCTATTCCATAAAAATTAGAGAGTGAGATTTGAGAGAGAGCGAGTGTTTTGGTTTCTTTAAAAATCTCCATTTCTAGTTTTCGGAGTTCTTTGTAGGCAATAATCAGAAAATTACCACTTCCACAAGCAGGGTCAAATATTTTTATGCTTTGCAGTCTTTTCAAGAGCGCACTAAGTTTTTTATCGTTTCCTTTCGCCTTTTCAAATTCTTCTTTGAGCTCATTTAGAAATAAAGGCTCAATGACTTTCATAATATTGGGAACAGAAGTGTAGTGTTGCCCTAGGCTTCCTCGTTGGTCTTCTGAAATGACAGCTTGAAACATCGAACCAAAAATATCTGGGTTGATAGCCGACCAGTCTTGGTTTCCACTTTCTAAAAGTGTTTTTCTTGAAGCTGCCGAAAACTTAGGAACTTTATGTTTTTTGGCAAACAAACCACCATTGACATACGGAAAAGCATCTAGGTAGGCAGGCAACTCTTTTCTATTGTTTTGAGGAGTATTTAGCACCTCAAAGAGCTTATCCAAATAGTTGTTTAGGTCGCTTCCGTCGGTTTGGGTGTGCGAAGCAATGGCATTTGTAAACTGATTGTCTTGAAAAATATTGGTGTCTTCTGCAAAAAAGCAAAAAAGTAATCTTGAAAGAAACACATTGAGTTCTTGAATAAATTCTGTGGAAGTATCTTCATTATCTTTCTTTATTTCATCGAAGAGCTTTGCCATCTTGACAGCAGCTTTTACATCAGCAGGGTTTTCGTTTTGGAGTTGTGCTTTTTCCATTCCTGCCCACGGCAAGAAAAAATCGTAGTGTTTTGGAAGTTCTTTTAATTGAATATCAAGTGTTGCATTTGTTTTGGTGTCTTTTGCCAAAAAAGTATCATAATCTGTAACGATAACAAAACGTTGGTCGTGCTTGATTTCTTTTGCTAGATTACTGATAGCAAGGTGTAAGTCTTGGTTATAGATTTCTTTAAAAAAGAGCTTTTTTTTGAGGGATATTTCGCCTTCTATTTTGGAAAGGTTGGCAGTTCCTTTTTTTAGCCTTGTGATGGTGGCTTTGGGTAAATTATATGCCAAAAGCAGTTGATAAATGAAAGATTCTTTCTTGAAGTTTTTTATCAGTTTGGTAAGATTGTTTTCTATTTGTGTGATGTTCATTTATTTAGTTTTTGAAAAGCCAAAATTATTCAATAGTCTAAAATTTGGACAAAACTTGGAAATACACTTTGTTTTATATAAAAAAACACTATTAATTTAATAAATAACTAATAGTGTTTACAATATAAATAAAAAATAATTACCAATTCAAATGTATATCTAATTTCTTTGCTCAATACAGGTTATAACGATTTTGTATAGGTCTGACTGTTAGTGATTTAGCAAAAATAAATTGTGTCTATTTCTTCATTGTCGGTGTCTGACCGACGATAGTCTGTACCAAACATAAAATACAAATGCTCATCATACTTTGTTAAAGTACTGAGCATAAATAGATATTTGCTGTTCTGTGAGGCACAGAACAAGTAAAAAGTTTACAAAACATCCAACTAAAAAAACTCCACTCTCTGTTTATAAGAAAGTGGAGTTGTAAAAAGGAATTTA
>NZ_JAHDIG010000131.1:1748-4695 GCF_020630935.1 Bernardetia sp. | reverse complement strand
AACTATTTTTTTTGCCTTGCGCCATTGCAAATCTGCGAAGGCGTGTGCAATCGTGCGTTTGTTGTATTGTAACAAATCACATAAAATAATTTATTAACTTGTTGATATACAGTTATTTAGCTTATTTGTAGTTAATAACAAAAAACGTCCTATTTTTTGGGTCGTAATAGCTATAAATTTGAAATATGAAAAAAATATCAATGCGAACGGTATTGAGTAAAATCAATCAATCCACTCAAAATGGACAAAGGAAAGTCTATAAAATAGGCTTTTTTAAAAAAAATGGAGAGTTCAGAGAATTGAGAGTAACTAGGCATTCAAAGAAAGGTATCTATGAAGCTGATAAAAGTGAAGGCAGTAGATACAATTATTCTCTTAATGAAAAAGGATTATTGATTATCGAAAATGTAGATGCTACAAATGAAAGAGACCGTACAAAAACGCCTCTTGTTTGTTTATTACTAACCTTTGAAGGAATAAGAATACATCATGACTGTTAAAACAAAATCGGTACAGAAAATAAACAAGAAAATATCTTACTTATCAAAGTCAGATGCTATTGTTACACCTATTTCTTGGTTTGAGGAAGAAAAAAAGAACATAGACCGTTCTAATGATGAATGGATAAAGTGGGGAAAGAATGACAATTATCCAGAGGAAATCCGAAATATTACTTTGCGTAATTATGTAGCACCAGCTTTATTAAAGTTTAAAGTTTCAGCTGCAAATGGCAAAGGTTGGATGTTGTATAAAACTAGATACGAGGGAAAAACAGAAATCAAAGAACCAGTAAAAAATTCAGAAATTGAAGAGTTTTTAGAGAAAATAGATTTTGATTCTTATTTGTCAGAAGCAATAACTGATTTGGAGTGGTACGAAATTCTACACACAGAATTTATTCGAAACAAAGGAAATAAAATTGACAATTTCCGACACTTGGAAACGATGTACACTAGAGCAGCCAAACGGAATGCAAAAGGAAAGATTCACAAGTTTTTTTATGGTAATTTCTCTGATAAGCGTGTTGATAAAACTGCATTGACACAAATTCAAGCATACAACTACAACGAAAAAAATCCACAATCAAAATTTGTTCTTCGTTCTACAATTCCCACTCCAGGTTATTTGTATTATCCACCAGCTACATGGCATAGCTCTGTTTTGTGGATGCAAGTAAGTAATGAAATCCCAAAATTCAAAGCTAACGGAATGATGAACGCTATGACAATCCGTTATCATATTGAATACCCGTCTGACTACTTTGAAGAAGCAATGCCCGAAGAACTTGGATATACAGATGAAGACAGAGAAAACAAGAAAAATGAAATTTTCCAACAAATTGACGACCTTCTGACAGGAACAACGAATGCCCAAAAAGCATTTTACAGTTCTTTTCAAACAGATGTTCAGACAGGAAAAGCACTAGACGGATGGAAAATACACGTTTTGAAGGACGAAACAAACTACGATGCTCATAAAGGCGACAACGAACAGGCTACAAGTGCTATCTGTAGTTCTCATTCTGTCAATCCTACACTAGCAAACGTTATTTTAAATAGTTCTTTTAGTTCCAAAGGTTCGGAATTACGCAACGCTTTTAAAATTTATACAGAATTATACACTTATAAGACACGTCAATTAGTTACTAAACCCTTTGAACTGACTAAAAAAATAAATGGTTGGGACAAAGATATAAAAATTGGTTTCAGAGATTTAGTCTTGACAACCTTAGACGAAAACCCAACAGGAAGCACAAACGCACTATAAACTATGCCTACACTAATCCAAACAACAGCCGAACTAAAAACGATACTAGGAGTTCAGATTAATAGAAATTACTCTGAAAGCTCTTTCATTCCGACCGTTCAGCAATGCGAACAGGAATATATAGTTGATTTGCTAGGCGAAACGCAATACAATGATTTAATTAATGCGACAGCTCCTACACTACAACAGCAATATCTAATAAATGAAGTTCGCAAGCCTTTAGCGTGGTTTGTTTACTATGAGTTGTTACGAACGGGTCAAATTCAGTTAGGAGACGCAGGTATAAAAGAAACCAATACCGAACAAACCGTACAGGTTCGTCAGTGGGTAATGGACGATGCTTTGAAGTCTGCACACCAAAAAGCTGATAGATTTTCAGATTTTCTACTAGAATATTTGGAGACAAATAAAGCTAGTTATCCATTGTGGTATAATTCAGAAGCTGCAACAATTTTCAAAACTTCTTTCATTCCGACAACAACAGAATTTGAGAAATACCAAAGAATTTCTAAAAGCCGTCGTCTATTCAAAATCGTAGCACAAGAATTTGAACTGGTAGATATTCGTTATATCATTCCTACGATATGTCAGGAGCTGTACGACGAACTAAAAACGCAGATTGCAGCCGATACACTCACAGCAGAAAATAAAATTCTACTTGGCTACATCAAAAAAGTAGTTGCTCCATTTGCTTTGAAACAATCAATTCCCTACATAAATATCAATGTAGAGGTTGGAGGGTTGAAATTCTATAAAGAAGATACAGGAATCAAAAAAAGTGAACAGGCTAGTAATGAAGCCATAGACTATTTTGTAAAAAGTCTTGATACGAAAGGACAAGATTACGTCCGACAACTCAAAAAATTCTTACTGAATAATCTTGATACATACCCTTTGTTCCGTGATAGCACTTGCAATAAGCAAAAAAATGAGTGTCAAAAAAATCAGAATCAGTACAGGAGAGGAACTTTTGTAGTATAAAAATAACACAAATTTTTTATGAAAAGATGGACTAAAGAAGAAATCTGTTTTTTACGTGAAAATGCTGGAAATATTTCAATAAAAGACATTTCTTTCAAGTTAAATAGAAGTATTAAGGCTGTAAGTGCAAAGTCTCAAAAACTGAAAATTTCAGTCAATTTTCATAAAAAAAGTCTAGCAGAAAGAAGAAAGGTAAAAC
>NZ_JAHDIG010000131.1:0-1738 GCF_020630935.1 Bernardetia sp. | reverse complement strand
TGCATTTAAACAATTGAAATCTCAATCTTTTCAGTTTTTAGGAATCAAAAAAAAAGAAGGTAGAGAAAAATGGACTGACAAAGATATTTCATTTTTATATGAAAATGCAGGAAGCATGTCAGTTGTAAATATTTGCTTAAACTTGCATAGAACACTAGCTTCTGTAGAAAAAAAGGCTAGAAAAATGAATTTATCACTTGCTTTTTATAATAAAAGCAGAAAAAAGTAGTATAAATTTGTGTGCATTTAAGGGCTACACACAAAAAGGGGAGTTAAAATTTATTGAAACTGACTTTCAGTTTCTCTAATAATTGTAGTTTGGTCTATATCTCCGTAATATCTTTCAGTAGTACGTGAAGATTTATGCCCTAGCATACGTGCAACAGTTGCTTTTGAAACTCCATGTACATTGATTTGCATATTTACGAAGGTCTTACGACCGACCTTTGAAGTTAGATTTTTTCTAATATCACACAAATCAGCTATTTCTTTTAAGTAAGAATTAAATTTTCCATTTGAAATGACAGGTAACTTGTAATTGCATTTCTCTAAAATAGCTTGTGTTCTTGGATAGACAGGAACGCCTATATACGCATTATTTTTGTCTCTATTCGTACTTATCCAAGACCTTCCATTTTGTTTGAACAAATGCTTTTTTTTGTCAAAAATCTGCATTTGATTGAAATGAAAGCCAGTATAGCAACAAAATAAGAAACAAACTCTTACATTTTCTAAGCGTTCAATATCGAAATCCTTGTTCTCTATTCGTTCTAGCTCATCTTGTAGTAAAAAAACGAATGGTTTTATTTTTGTTTTTACATCAAAATTAAGATTAAATAGTTTTGTTTCTTGTATAATCTCATCGTCAGCAGCTTCATTGATAGCATTCTTTACATTCCGAACTTTTCGCCAAGCTATTTTTTCAGTATTAGGAATATCTTTTAGAAAATTGAAGTATTTTTTTGCGTAGAATTTTGTAAATTTTTCAGCAGGAAGACTTGAAATTTGATTTTTTTTACAAAAACGCTCAAAGTCTAAGTACGAACGTTCATAGTTTCGCTTTGTATTTTTAGCTTTAACTCTTTTTTTTTGCTCATCCGTCCACTCTCTCAAAACACTAAGAGCCGTGAGAGCAGGTTTTGTATTTCCTAGATACAAATTAGTGATAATAGAAGAGGTTACTGGATAGTTTAGAGCCTTTTGTCTTTCGAATATTTCAAACAAATCTAACTCTAGCTCATTCAAAATCCTCATTTTCTTTTTTGCACCTTTGCCCAAAATCTGCAACGATTTTCCACGCTCATTTTTCCAGTCTTCTTTCCTCTCAATTTCCACACCTTCAACAGAGAAAGGAACGCCTTTATCATTTTTAAAAGATACACGACAGCATACAGAATATTTATTTGTACGTGTTTTTCGTATCAGAAACCCTACTTTCATTACTATACGTTTTTTTTTGCACAGTATATATTTGTTTTAATGAATAAAAAAAAAGAACAAATTTATACTATTATTATTTAGTTATCTAAACTAATATTGCGTTACCTAATAAAAAAAAGGTTACCTATTGCGCTACCTAATTTTGCAAATTAGTGTAATTCAATAAATAACCTTGCTCTTTCTGTCTCCTAGCAACTTTAAAAAACGTTCTAAGTAGCTCATTTGACTGTATCTACTTAGTTAGTGGAGCTGGTGGGAGTCGAACCCACGTCCAAATACGGCATTCATCGTGCCTTCT
>NZ_JAHDIG010000130.1:2688-4714 GCF_020630935.1 Bernardetia sp. | reverse complement strand
TCCAAATTCGCCATTGTTGTACGCTTCTGAAAGAAACATATAAGCACGGCTAAATAAATTTGATTTACACATATAAAATTATCGTTTAGATTGTTTTGATTTTGATTTAGTTGTTTTGTCTTTTTTTGTTGCAATGAATACTACTGTAATGATGGTTAGACCTACACCAGTAGCAATAATGATTTCTTTATTTTCGGAAAAGAAAGAAGATTTTACCTCTACATTTCTTTTTATTGCTTCCTGTTCCTGTTGTTGTCGATGGATGGCTTCTTGCTCTGCTAGTCTATTTCTATCAACATTGTTTTGGCTAATTCCTGCACCGATAAGGGCAAAATCTCCCACAACTGGAATGGTAGAAAGTACACCTGCGTTGTTCCTTAGAAAGTCCCCTGCTTTATCGAAAATATTACCTAGTCCGTTTTGACTTTTTTGTATTTTGTGTGGGACGAAAAGCATAATATAAAATTCCTAAAGTGGCTGCAGCTCCTACGGCAATTATGGCGTATTGTGCTGTTTTGATTGTATTTGAAGTGTCTGAAATTAGACTACTTCCAGTTTCTCGTAATCCGTTTACTAAAATCTCTTGTTTTAGTAATTCCGTTTCTTGTTTGCGTTCTTGGCATTCTTTAGTTAGACAAATGTTACCTACATCTATCAATGCTCCTAGTCCTGTGTTTCTCTTTATTGGAATAAATAGCATTATCTACGTCTCTTTTTGGTTCGCTTCTTTTTCTTTGGTTTTAGTAATACAACGGCTGTTGTAATACCACCAACAAATAACAAGCTACCTCCTACATACCATTTCCAGTTGCTATTATCTGCCTTTGGTGTTGTCTTGGTTTCAGCAACATAATAATTTGTTGTTGCTGTGGTAGGGTTCGGAACTGATGTTGTTTGCATCATGTCGTTTGTACGCTCATTCGGTGCTGTTCCTCTTGGGAATAGTTGAGGTTCTTTTGGCATAACATCCGATTGAATCTCATCCAGTGCGCTCGGGTCGATATAGGCTGGCGTTTCCATTTGTGTTGTGGAATATTTGATATTCGCATCTGAAATACCTAAAATCTTATTTTGATATTCCTTTGGTAAATTCTGCATCAAGTTATCCAAATTGGAGAGTGCCATTTCTTGCGCTTTTCCTTCCAACTCATTTACTGTAATGTGCATAAGAGAAAGAACAAAGGCTGCATATACTCCTAGATGGTTTGTAGTAGATTGAAAAATACTTTGTTTGAGTAGGTTTTGAATAGCTGAAACATAACTACAAAAGTCTATACAGTCTGCACAAGTACAGTTTTGCACATATCCGAAATGAGTAGGATAAACAAAACCTTCTGCTTCTTTTTCTGCTTTAATCCATAAATTTCTATCAAAAATACTTTTTGTTACTTGGCTAAAAGAAGCTGGTAAAAAGCCGTTTTCTATTGCTGTTTTTACAAGTTTTGATACTGCACTCTCAAGGCTAGTTACTGCTCCTAAGCCTGTATTTCTGTTTCTTCTTACTGGTGTAAAATTCATTTTATCTATTGCTTAAAATTATTGTTGTCCCTATGATTACTGTTCCTACGACTATTCCACCAATCACAAACAGTTTTTTATTTTGTTTATTTTGTTCTGCTGCTTTTTCGTTATATGCTGCTGAAAAATCGCTTTCGTGTCTTAGACCAGATTCATTTATTACGCTTCTGATAAGTTGAGAATGTTTATTACTCACTTGTAACAAGCAAGATTGTATTTCAGATTCACTTGTAAACTTGTTGTAGCACTCTAACTGTTCTTGATACTTTGGCAAATGATAATCTTTCTCAAACTGTGTTCCTGTGCTTTTTATCTGTTCTACTAGCTGTAAAAGTGCGTTATACTGTCCTTCTAATAGTTTTTCAGTAGAAGGAACTACACTTGGATAACCTAAAAAACTATCATTCATTTCTTTGGCTCTCTGTTCGGCTTCTGCTCTTTTTTCATCATCAAAAGCTGCTGACCAGTCAATTTTAGAAAAATCTGTATTTGAAAAATCAGTAGAAAA
>NZ_JAHDIG010000130.1:0-2588 GCF_020630935.1 Bernardetia sp. | reverse complement strand
CGTAAACAGTACCAAAAACTAGCAATGTACCTCCTGCAGTAGTTAGCCAATTTGGTACAGAAGGAATTAAAGTATCTTTCTCAAACCAACTCTTTTTGTCTGCTACTGCTCCTGTGGTTGCATAGGCATCTGGACTTACGACACTTCCTCCACTTACTAAACTCTGTGCTGCTATGTCGGCTGCTGTATTCAAAATTGTTGAGTTTTTGAGCCTGTCCCAAATGCTTATTTTTTCATCTTTTGTAGTTTCGCCTGTCCCTGGTGGTAGTGCAGTTTGTTGTTCTTGTTCTACTGTTGGTATCAACGCTCCTAACCCTCCACATCTGCTTACTGCTCCTAGTCCTGTGTCTCTCTTAATTGGTGTAAAATTCATATTGTACTTTGTCTTTTTGGTCTCCTGTGGGTTCTTCGTTGAAGATTTCCCAAACTGGGTCGATAATGTAATTTCCTGTTACTGCAAAAATATGGTCGTAACTACCATTGTTGTTGTCATAATCTACCACGTGCATTGCTGCTGGGTAGTTCATTTGAATCATTAAAGAAGCTGCGAAGACGGTAAAATCTTCACAATCAATTCCGATTTTTCTATCGTGGTACGAACGTTCAGAATCTCTGATTTCCTCTAATCCTAACGTATCAAAACGATAGTTAAAATTCATTTTGAGAAAGTGCCAAACATTGTATGCACTCTGTTTGTGCGTATCTGCTTTTAGATGTTGCGCTAACTTATAGACTTGGAAATTATCGTTTTCAATAATCTTTGCTACTGTGGCTAAAGTCTTTGGTAAGTTATCAGCCGAATGAGTATAGAAGCCTTTTTTAGAAGCATTAATCAAATGGGAATAATCATTTAATTGCTTATATGAAGGTGTGTATAAGTCCCTTCTACTGTTGTATTCTGCGTAACCTCTCATTAGCTAATTTTTACTCTTTTCTCTAATTTCTTGTTGTAAATATTCTATACGTAAAGCATTTTCTTTTACACTCAAATTAGTATTTATAACTTCTTGACTTACTTTTTGTGTTTCGCTTGCTTGTTCTTCTACTGCTTTTTCAATCTTATCGACATTATTTTGTAAAGTTGCTTGTTGAACAATAAAACTAATTACAATAGATGCGATTGTTAGCCAATTCCCTAAACTCACTTTTTTTATATCTTCCACTATTACTACTCAAATTCGTGTATTATATCAATTCTCTTTCTAAGTTTATTTACAAGTATATTGCCTGTAAAACGAAGTTTTGGAATGCGTCCAGAAAGCAACGCTCTATAAATTGCGCCACCTCCACGAGCTACTAAATTTACCATTTTCACAAGGTCAGTAGCGAACTGAATACCTAGTAAAGTATTGTTTTTACCAGTAATTTCTAGGTTTAAATTTGGCTGGTTTATCGTTCCGATTTCAATAAACTTATCTTGTTCTGTCTCTACATAGACTGTTAGAAAAATAGCTTTCAAAAAGACTGTTACACGGCTTGGGTTTGTAATCTGTGTAGCTATCAAAAATCTAGGTGCAATGACACTTCCTAATACTGAATTAGAACTTTGTCTTTGTATGCCTAAAAAGGCAAATTCAATGTTTTTGACTAAAGAAAAAATACTAATTCCATAGCCTAAAAGTGCTGTACTAAATAACCCTGCTGCAATTCCTCCTACTGTTTTTATCATCTTTTTTTCTTTGTTATGGAAATAATAATTTTCCTACGTCCGTTTTTCTGAATACGGCACATTCTGCGCTGTTTATATCAGCGTTACAAGCTGCAATTCTTTGTCTCATAAGTTGGCATCGCATCTCGTTACTACCCTCACAAGAATCTATATAAACTTGTGGGTTTGTTAGTGTGAGTGTCATTTGTGCCTGTTGCTCAATGCTTTGTTGCGCTGCTGCTGCTTGCTGTGTGTTGCCTGTGGCTGTATAGTGGTCTCTTAGTTTTACTAAAGTTCCTGCTGTTTGAGTGATGCGCTGCTCGTCCTTTTCTGTGATGCCTAGCTCTGCAAATTCTTTTATATCAGACAGTTTTTCGCCACTCTCATTTTTACCGTCTAAACGGTTGAATTGACTAGAAACAAAATCTTTTATTGGATTAAAATACTTATAGCCTAAAAATGCTAATGCTCCTGTACCTACTACTATTCCTGTTCCAATGGCTATTTTTTTGTTACGGCTGCTTTTGCTTTTTTTTCTATTCTTTTTTTTCTTCTTACTCATTCTATCAAAAGTTCTGAAAAAGAGTAGCTATACAAAATAACTACTCTTAGTATATTGATACTCAAATTATCGTGTGAACTCTGCTACAAGTGCAGCGTTTGCGAGTGCAGCATTTACAGATACTTTAAACTTACGGTCTAAGTCTGGGTCGCCTGCTGTAAAATTATCAATGAAATCATTTTGAAGGCTTTGAGCTTCTACTGGGTACAAATCTTTAATTTGCTCCCACGTTTGACCGATAGTAAGGGCTGTATCTGATAAAGTAAATAAGCGCATAGCTACCTCTATTTTTTCCTGTGTGTCTAGCTTATTATCATCCTTGTATCTTGTAACAACGAAAGCTCCAAAAGCTCCTATTTGAAATAATGCTGCTCTTAC
>NZ_JAHDIG010000129.1 GCF_020630935.1 Bernardetia sp. | reverse complement strand
GCTAATCCGAAAAAATATGGGACAAGATAAGGATTCCATCTTGTGCTTACCATTTCATCAGCATATGCTGACGAAGAAGTGCGTCCAAGCAGAATGCTTGAACGAGAAATAATAAATAAAATTTACTCTACACTTCATTCAAGCTACTTTTTCACAACTTCCTAGTCTTTATCAAAGTGTTTGACCTACTTTATTATTTTTCAATAATCTACTCTCTAAAATCTTAATTCTACATTTGTTTTGGATAATCTTCGCTCTATTTTAGACACTTTTTCAGAAGAAGAAAAAAAAGCTCTTCACGCCTTCGTGCAGCGTCAGAAAATTCGTAAGAACCGCAAAGACTTACAACTTTTAGAACTGCTGCAAGAAGAAGAAATCTATAATGGAAGTGAGCTTTTACACAAACTCTATCCCAAAACGAAAAATAAAGTTGCTTACCACGCTCTTCGTAGAAGACTAATGCAGCATTTTATAGATTTTATTACGCTTTCCAGAAGTACAGACCAAACCATTGAGGGAACGGATGTGATGGGAATTATTTCACTTTCTCATTATCTTTTTGAAGTCAATTTGGACAAAATTGCTTGGAAATACCTCAAAAAAGCCGAAAAGCAAGCTAAAGAAAACGAGCAGTATCATCTTCTAAATTCTATCTACAATCTTGCTTTAGCCAATACAGACAACGAGTTTGCCCCTTCTTTTGAACAGCTTTTAAGACTGCGAAATGAAAATAAAATTTTTGCAGAACAAGAAGAACGAGCGCACATTGCCAACTGCATCTTGAAAAATAAATTGGCACAAGCCAAAAGAGAAGGACAGCTATTAGACTTCGATACAATAACTTCGCAAATTTTAGAAGAATGGGATTTGACAAAAGCCATAAGTGAGCGTCCACGCATTCGTTTTAATCTTTTGTCGATTGCTAGAAATGCTGTAGTAGCAAAAAAAGATTACTACAACTTTGAGTTTTTTCTGCGTGCTAATTATGAGGAGCTTTCAAAAGATATGAAAGTATCAGAAAACAACCAGTCATATAACCAGTATTACAGACTTTCTTTGCTTTATATGCTTGCTCATGTTTTGTATAGAAATAAAAAATTTGATGAATCGCTTCAATACCTTGAAGAATTTAAAAATATCTTAGAATCATCTAGCAAATATTCAAAAAGCTACAAAACATCTTTTTATTCAAAATTTACGCTCTTGATGGCTGCTAATTTGGCATTTACAAGAGAAAGAGAAAAAGCTATTGGACTTTTAGAAAACCTACTCAAAAAAAATAAATCTATTCTTTCTACTGGAGATGAACTCAATACGCACCTTAACCTTGTGTTTTATTACTTCCAAAAAGGAAATTTTAAAAAAGCACATAAAGTTCTGTTAGAATTTAGTCATTCAGATGCTTGGATAGAGAAAAAAATGGGTAAAGAATGGGTCGTTAGAAAGTGGCTTATAGAAGCTGTACTGCAATTTGAGCTTAAAAATGATGATATTGCAAGAAAAATGATTTCCAAAATAAAACAGAAATATAGTTCTCTACTTGCAAAATCTGCCAACCAAAATCGAAAGCCTTTTTTAAATTTGCTAGAAGAATATATGCGCTACCCACAGAGAGTAACACACTCTGATTTTTCAGAAAAAGTAGATAATGTCTTGACATTTGCCGAAACTAACAGACAAGAAGACCTACAAGAAATGGCATTTTATGCATGGCTAAAATCCAAAATGGCGAAAAAAGATTATTATGAAACACTCTTGGAACTAGCTAGTGATTAGTGATTAGTGATTAGTGATTAGTGATTAGTGATTAGTGATTAGTGATGCGAAACTTCGTTTTTGTTATTCTTAGTATAAAGCAGCAGTTTTTAAACGAAAAAAATTTGTAATTAGCTTCGCTCACTTTCAGTTCTCTACAAAATATTCTTCTCAATAAAATCTGCTAATTCGTCGTACCACTCTGTGCCATATTTTCTGATAAGTGGATTTTTCAAAAACTTATAAACAGGCACTTTTAGCTCTTTTCCAAGTTCACAAGCAGGCGAGCAAATATCCCATTCATCATAATTTACAGCATCAAAATTTTTATAGCTAGTAACTCTGATAGGATATAAGTGGCAAGAAATAGGCTTTTGATAATCAATTTTTCCAGCCTCGTAGGCTTTTTCTATCCCACATTTTGTAATGCCTTTTTCATCGTAGGTAACATAAGCACAAGCCGTATCTTTTTCAATAAGTGGCGTAGAATACTCTTCGTCTTCATCCCAAACATATTTCCCCTGTTTTTCTATGGCTTCAATACCTTCTTCTGTCAGAAATGGCTTTACTTCTTCATAAATTTCATCTAAAATTTTTCGTTCGTTGTCTTCTAAGGGTGCTCCCATTTCTCCCTCTACACAACACGCTCCTTTACATTTACTAAGATTGCAAACAAATTTTGTGAGGGCTACATTATCGCTAACTAAAGTATGTTTTATAGGAATCACAATGAATGATAAATTATTAGTGGTTAATGATAAATGAAATACAAAATTACAGACAAATTCTATATTATTTCAAGATTAATTGTTCTAAATAATGCTTTTCTATTCCAAAAAATGATTTGAGTTGTTCAAATTCTTTTAAATGCTTTGCTTTCATATCTTCTTCCAAAAAACTTGTTTTTTTAGTGGCAATAAGCAAGACATTTTTTGGGGTATGAGTATCTGAAATAAATTGTACTGCTTTGGTCTGATAACCACAACAATTGAGAAGCAAACAGCGCATCGTATCGGTCAGCATTTCAGCTTGACGTTCCAAGAAAATACCATAGTTTGTAAGTGGAGAAAGTTGATTTTGTAATTCTTTCCTACCTTTTTCTATTTCCCTACGAATTTGTTTATGGCAACAAGGCGCAACCACAATCAGTTCTGCATCAGCTTCAATTCCTTTAAAAATTGCATCATCAGTCGCTGTATCACAAGCGTGAAGCGCAATCAAAATATTTGTTTTGTCTTCTTTTTTGATTTGATAATCTTCTATCGTTCCCTCTACAAAACTTAGGTTTTCAAAATTAGATGCTACTGCTATTTCATTACAAAGCTCTACCAAGTCTTTTCTAAACTCTACACCTACCGTATTTACTTTGAGTTTCAGATTATTTTTTAAATAATCGTGCAGCGCAAATGTCAGATAGCCTTTTCCTGCTCCCATATCCGTAATTTGCAATGGCTTTTCAGAAGGAAGTTGCTTTAACAAAATGCTCAAAATTTCGATGTATTGATTGATTTGCTTGTATTTGTCTTGTGCGTTTTTATAAACCTTTCCTGTAGGGTCAGTTATTTTGAGAGCTTGAAGATAACTTTTTGAATTCCCTTTTTTGTCTTTTGTCTGAATAGCTCGCTTTTTTTGCTTGTCATGCGAAGTAGAAATAGCTTGCTTTTGTGTTGGCTTTTGAGAAAAAATACTTGGCTTTTTACTTATATTTTTCAGATGCAAATCAAAATCTGTGGTAAACAAGATAGCTTGATTAAAAAATCCTTCTTGATTTTCTTTTGTAAGAAATGTTATAATTACTTTTATTCCTTCATCAAGAGTATAGTTTTTAGTAATGTCATTAGTTTTGTTTCTGTAAACGAAAGTTAGATTTTCTTCTCTCTTAATTATCGTTTTACGAATAAGAATTTTTTTGAGTGTTTGATTTTCATTATTCAAAAAATTAGAAAGTGTAATCTTGATAAAACTACCATTTTCTAAACTCTCTTTTACTTTTTCTGTGAATTGATGAAGCATTACTATTTTTCAACTTTATGTAGCTCACTCTTCAGAGTGAGAAAGAATATAGCCGTCGTTGAGGCTCAAAATGCAGCCGTCAACGAGGACAAGTTATTTTTCTTTTTCTAAAATTTTATCAATTTCTATATGCCCAAAATATCTATATATTTTCAAAATCAGCGCAAGGGCAACCGTAATTTCGGCAGCAGCTACCACGATAATCAGAAGTACAAACAAATGTGAACTCATATCTTTCGAAAACGCAATAAAGTTTAGCATTGAAGCTGTAAGCATCAGTTCAATACCCATCAAAACAAGCATTGCATTTTTTCTTGTCAAGACAATAAGAATTCCGATTCCAAATAAAGTAGCTGCTACGAAAAGTATCATGAGTTGTAGGGCAAAGACTTGTCTTTGACACAAAAATATTAGAAGTTCGGAGAAAGTAAATACTTAGAATAAAAATCATCAATAACTTTTACAGCTTCGTCTGCTGTATCTACTACACTAATCAAATTCAAATCTTCTGGACTTACATTTTTTTCTTTCTCCAAAACAGTTGTTTTTATCCAGTCCATCATTCCTCCCCAAAACTCTTTACCTACCAAAACAATAGGAAAACGAGCAATTTTCTTTGTCTGAATAAGTGTGTAGGCTTCAAAAAGTTCGTCTAATGTTCCTAATCCACCCGGCATTACAATAAAACCTTGAGAATATTTTACAAACATTACCTTACGAACGAAGAAATAATCAAAATTGATGAGTTTGTCCAAATCGATATACGCATTTGCACCCTGCTCAAAAGGCAAAACAATATTCAAACCTACTGATTTTCCTTTTTCTGACCTTGCTCCTTTGTTTCCTGCTTCCATAATACCAGGACCTCCCCCTGTAATTACTCCGTAGCCGTGACGCACCAATTTAGCAGCAATTTCTTCTGTAAGTTTATAGTATTTATGGTCTGGAGCAGTACGAGCCGAACCAAAAATAGATACACAAGGACCTATTCTAGCTAGTTTTTCAAAGCCTTCTACAAACTCTGCCATTACCTTAAAAATAACCCACGAGTTGGCTGATTTTATTTCGCTCCAATCTCTTTTCTGAAAAGCTCTTACCAAGCGTTTTTCTTCTTCTGTTTTACCTTCCAAGACATCTTGAGCATTCGTATTTCCTTCCATGTCATCTAAGTTGGGCTGATAGGGTTTTTCAGCTTTTCCTTCATTGGAAATAGATTCAGAGGTTAATTTTGTTTTTTTATTATCCTTATTAAAATTTTCTTCTTGTTCGTATGGCATTATAGTTATGTGTTTTTAGTTTTAAAAATGTATTCAGTCTGCCTTTTTTAACTT
>NZ_JAHDIG010000128.1 GCF_020630935.1 Bernardetia sp. | reverse complement strand
CCTTTTGCAGTCTTGGGTATCTAAACTATCAAAAATTGCTTTTTTGTGAAATTAAAATAAATTATGAAAATACAAACTACTCTCTTTCTATTGCTTATATCTTTTATTGCCTTTTCTTGTTCTAGTAAAGATACAGAAACTCCCACTCCCACAGATGTAATAGATATCGAAAATCCTATTGATACAACAGAAATACCCATCGAAGCTATTTTTAAGCCAAAAGGTGTTTTTTCAAGTTCGGGAAGTCACTCTAGCCATGTTTTGAATCACGATGAAGTAAGAGGTGTCTTAGTCAGAGCTTTATGGAAAGATATTGAACCAACAGAGGGTAATTTTGATTTTTCAAGTCTTGACCAGCAAATAAATGCTATAAAAGCACAAGGAAAACAATATTCATTAGCATTGATAGCAGGAGGAATCGGAACTCCTGATTGGTTGATTACTGAAAAAAATGTACCTTATTTCAATTACATGTTTAGAGGAACAACTCCTTATAAATTACCTCTCATTTGGGATAGTATCGTCTTAGAATATTTAGGCAAACTAGCTGATAGATTAGCTGATAAATATGATTCAGATAGTTCTTTAGTGTTGGTATATATTCCTCAAATGACTGCCAATGGAATTGAAGGGCATCTAAATGGCTTTGATAAGGAAGATTTTGAGAATGCAGGTTATACAGAAACAAAATGGATAAATGCTTCTTTACAAAATGCTAAAAAATTTGCTAGTGTTTTTCCTCAAAAAGCACTAGCCTTTGAAGTACATGAATTATTTTCATCTACTAACCCAGCTTCTACTATTATTCATGAATTATGGAACGATACTAGTCTAAATCAAAGAGTTGGAGCTGCCATGTGGTGGATTTCTGGAAAGACAACTTATCAATCAGAACTAATACAAGTATTAGAAAATTTTGAAGGTGATATATATTGTCAAGTGATACAACGTTCAGATAAAACAAGCAGTTTTCCAAATGGCGATTATTCAAAAGTATTCGAACAAGCAAAACAGATAAAAGCTCGTTATATCGAACCGTGGGAATATGAATTTACTATAAATGATTGGAATACTACATTTCAACAGTTCAACTTATATGCAGATACTTTACAATAATTGTCTTCTACATCTCTGTGTTAAGTTATTGCTTATGCCAAAATAAAAACAAAAACTAAACTACATCTAAAAATAGCATCGGTACTCTGGGCTGACTTTATTAAGTCAGCCTCGTAGAGCAGACCAACAAAAATAAATATCAAAGCTAAGATTACTCGTCGTTTAAGTTTTGCATTTGCTTTTTTGCACAATAAGATGATATTTCTTTAACCTTCTTTCCTACTTGAACTAACGATTTGATATTGAAAAATAGGGTTGTTTTCATTGGATTGAATAGGGGTTTTTGTGTGTTTTGCTTATTGATTATTACAAAAGTATAAAATTGAATCTGAAAAAATCAATCAGTATATTTTTTATTTAAAAATGTATTCATTCTCAAAATAAAAACTATCTTTAACAGGCTAATAAAATAAAACCACTTAAAGCATTATGAGTAACTATTTTTCGATAGAAGAGTCCATTATGAAAATTTACAATCATAAAACCAAATCTTATTTTAATGAAGTATATGAAACTTTTGTAAATGAGAATTATCGTTCTTCTATAGTAATGCTTTATTCAGTATTAATTTGTGATTTGATTTTTAAATTAAGAGACCTTAGAGATATTTACAGAGATGAAAGGGCTAAACAAATTCTTGAAGATATTGAGAAGCTCCAAAAAAGTAATCCTACTTCTCCAGACTGGGAGTCAAAATTAATTGATTCTATCTTTAAAAAACTAGATATTCTTGAAAAGTCAGATGAAGAAACTATTAGATATTTACAGAAACAAAGACATATATCAGCTCATCCTGTACTAACACAAGTTGATATGCTTTATGCTCCAGATAAATATACTACTCTTCATTTGATAAAAATCATGTTAGATAGAGTATTTACTCAACCACCTTATTTTTCTAATAGAATATTTGAAACATTTATTACTGACCTAGCTGAAGTCAAAGATACATTGGGAAATGACTTAAGTCTTATTACTTCATACATTCACTCAAGATATATCAGTAAAATGAAAGATGAGAGTTTGACTAAACTTTTTCGAAGTTTGTGGAAAGTAACTTTTACTCTTGACAATGAACCATCCAATGAAAATAGAAACATAAATTTTTTAGCATTAAGAGCAATACTATCCTTAAAGCCTAATTTATTTATTGTGCAAATTGAGAAGGAAAAGGAATATTATAGTAATATTAAAAAAAAGAATTTTCTACGATTAGCTATACTACTTTTTAAACATCATAAAATATTTGACAAATTAGATAGTGCATTTCAAGAGTTATACACAAAATACGTTAAAAACAATAAAGAGAAAAGTATCTGTTGGTTTCTTTATCCTTCATTATTAGATTATGTAAATGATTTGAATAACGAAGATTTAGACTTTTTGCTAAGAAAGAATGTTATAAGTGCAATAAAAAAACTATTTTATGATAATGGTTTTGATAATGAGTTCAAACAAAAAATAATATCTCATTTCTTATCTAGTAATACTTTTGATAAAGCTATCAAGCGAAGTGTAGCATTAGATTTGATAATGACAGACTTTAGTAAAGAACAATGCGTTGAATTACTTAAAAACTCTAATGATAATAGTCAAATTTATGGTGCGTATCTTTTGCCTGATATGTTTGACAAAAAATTTATTAGTAAGTTTCAAGGAATTGATATAAATAACTACCCTAACTTGGTAAAGGAAGGTTGGTTCTTATAAGTTCATTCTAAAACTCATAATTCAAAAATTCTCTATCTTCTTGCTTGGCTGTGTAGGTACTGGTCATAGATTCGGATTTGTGGCGCAGAAAACGCTGAACCATTGGTTTTGGAATGCCTTTGTCTAACATAAGCTGGGCTACTGTGTGGCGCAAACTGTGTGCAGAAACATTATCACGTTTTAGTCCTGCTGCTTTGAGCCATTTGTTCGTAATTTTTCGTATGCTACTGGTTTCTTTGTAGGCAAACATACTTCCTTCTGGACGAGTAATCGAAATTTGATAGTCTATCAAAATTTTGTGGCATTCTGGCAAAAGTGGAATCAGTTCTTTTTCTTCTCGTCCTTTCCCCCAAACAGCTAAATAATTTTTACCTTGCTCTACTTTTATATCTTTCCAAGAAAGACGAACTACCTCTATGGTTCGCAAGCCTTGATATGCCATAAGTGCAATAATGACTTTGTCTTTTGGGTTGGTGATGCTATTTAATAAATGATTTCTTTCCTCTTCTGTGAGCGAATCTTTAGCGTATTTTTTTGTTGTACCACCCGTTTTCAAGATTTTTATGTATGCCACATCACGCATTTGTTCTACCATTCTACTATCAATTTTCAAATCTTCTCGCTTAAGAATACAGTATTTTACAAACTGCTTGATAGCTGAAATATAAGTATTGGTAGTGTGTGGACTCAGTCCGTTGTTTCTACATTGTTGGATAAAAGCTAAAACAGCTTCTTTGTTAGGAGGAAGAGCTTTTTCATTCAGAAAAGAATAAAATTCGTGCAATGCTCTAGCATAGGTTTCTTTGCTATTTTCGCTCAGTTGTGCATTAGCAAGAAATGCCAAAACCAGTTTGTTGCCTTTATAATTTGGTGTAGAATCATCAAAAACTCTATGAATTTCATTCTTTTCAGCAAATTTCAAGAATTTTCGACAAGCCGTTTTATAAACAGGAGCTTTTTTTTCTATAAACATCTCTACACTCATTTTATCAATAGCAAAATTAAACTCCATTGTAAAGAGCAAATACTGTTTGGCTATTCGGACATAATTATGAGGCTTTTCAAGCGACTGCTCAAAATATTTTACGGTTTGATTAATACCAAATGTATTCCTTGAAACTCTGCTTAAAGATTGATTCGTGTTTGTATTTTCCACCTGTTTTGTGTTGTATAATTGAACGAGAACGTGTTTACACAAAAATACATTTTTGGGAAATGTTATACAAATGTTTTTATAATAAAAATACGCTAATTTTTATTCAATACTACTCGGTTCTTCATAGATAACTTTACTCTCATTCGGATTAAGCTCTGTAGGAGTTGGAGAATCTAAGATTCCATTTCTACTTTTTCTGACAATATAATTTTCTTGTATAGTAAAAGTAGAATCTTTTCCATTGGGAAGTTGGATAGTAACATTGCCTTTCCACGTCTTGTAGGCAAGACCACGCTCGTTGTAATCGTCAGCTTTAGCTACAAAGGATAGGCTTACAATACCATTTTTTTCTACCGTTTTGAGTTCTTCATATCCTTCTGCTTGATCTATTTCAAGTTGTGGTTTTGTAAATGAAGATACTCCCACCACTTTCATTGTGGCTTCATACATATTACCTTCCAAAAGAATAATTTCGCTAGGCGCAACAATACCTACTAAATCGTTGATTTCAAAAATAGGATATTCTATCTGTTGACTAATGTAATAAATGGTTTTAGTTTCACTATTGGCAATGGCTGCATTGATAGAGGTAAGTGTGTACAGACGCACAGACATAGGAAGTTTTTCGAAATATGCTGCAAAATCAGCCTCACTAATTTCTTGTCCAACATCATTTGAGTTTTCTAAGGGTAGTGAAAAGAGAGGTTGTATTACTTCAGAGGTAGTTTCTGTAAATCGTTGGAGTTTAGAAATGTATTCTTTTTGAGCTTTGGCAAATTCAATTAATAAATCTGTGGGTTGCTCATTTGGATTTTGCAGCCATTGCGCTCGTATGTCGTTACTCTTTTGTAATAAATCGGAAGAAAGCGTTTGTATTTGACGAACTCGTTGTAGCAAGTTAATAGAGACTTGGTCTTTCCCGTTTTTGTCTAAATAATTTTTAACTTTTTCAATGAATACGTTGTTCTGTACTCTTTTTTCAGCGACCATCTGTAAAGCTATTCGGTCTGCGTCGTGAATAACTCTTAAATCTTTCTCTGAAAAATTATATGTTTCAGTTCGCATATAGGCATAAGTAGCTGCCACAACTAATAAAGCAAGAAGAGGAAATAATATTCTTTTCAAAATTAATTATTTAAGAATTACGAATTACGAATTACGAATTACGAATTACGAATTACGAATTACGA
>NZ_JAHDIG010000127.1 GCF_020630935.1 Bernardetia sp. | reverse complement strand
GCTTCGGAGGAGTCAAAAAATCAAGCATAAGCAGTGTGGCAGAATCTGAAATAATGCGTTCTTCTGTTTTGGGTTTTGTTGCTGCACGATAAATTCCTAGGGCTTGCCCAACTCTTAGCGTGTCATTCTCATAATTTTTTGAAGATAGAAATGCCAATCCTTTTTCAGTTGCACTTTTTCCAACAGCTTCTAAAAGGCGTTGTTGCACATTTGCATCATAACTTCCGTCTGCTTGAAGCTCTTTTATTTTTTCTATTAATACGTTTTCGCTACTTGTTGCCCAAAGCTGACCTATCGCTGTAGCTGCTGCCATACGAACAGAAGCCTTTTTATCTGTTAATAATTCTGACAAAGGCATCAGAAAACTACTGTCTTGCAAAGAAGCAAAGGTTAGAGCTGCATGTTTTCTGTACTTTTCTTCTGTATGTGAGAAGAAGGTCGCTACCGTTTTGGCATCTCTTTGATTGGCAGCATCATACATTCTTTGTAGAGCTGTATCAGAATGAAAAACATTTCGCTTGATAAACTTTTCCAAATCTTTTGGAGGTTCGTTCATCTTATCTGGTTTGCAGGAAGTTGCCAACAAAAAAAGCAATAATAAAAATAGACTAGAAAAATATTGGATGTTCATAGAAAAGATAAGAAATAAATGGAGTTCTTGCCTAATTTACTAAATAAAATGCTCCTTAAAAGAATTAAAATAAATTTAATTGATTTTTGTCTCTAGTTTTAGTGTCTATCATATTTGCTTGTAGCAAAACATCTTCTATATACTCCTTATTAGTAGCAACAGCACGTAAAAATTTCGTATCCTTTCTATCAAAATAAAAAATAGAGTCTGCAAAATCTTTTTGTCCATTAGCTGCTGTTATTGCCATCGTCGAAATCAGAGTATAAGAGTAATCCCAATCTTTATTTGTGTGTGCTATCAGCGTAACATTTTTTATTTCCCTCTCATAATCAGCTAAGTATTTTGTAGGTATTTCAACATTATTATCAGAACGAGCCATTTCTATAAAACCTACTAAAGTTATGATTTCTAAATCAGATAAATTTTTCTTGATAGCCAAGCGAATGAGCAAAGGAAGAGTTAGGAAAGATACTAAGTACACACTGCCTTGGTGATAAAGATTATCTAAAAAGTCATTCAGAATTTCTTTACGAACCTTCTCATTATCACTATTCTCTTCTAATTTTTTTAGATTTGGAATAGGATTATATTCACCATAACAGCCTTGTAATGTTTCAAAAATTGGGTCTTCTGCTAAAATCATTATTACTATTGAATAAATTACAAATAACTATACCTAAAGAGAAATTTAAAAAATTCCCTTCAAAATTCAATAAAAAAAAGTATCTTACCTTAATTTTTTAAAAAAGAACAACAGCAACATAGTCTAAAGTTTAGACACAATACAAAAGGTTTTTTTTAATGAAAAAACGAAATCTTATTTTACTTTACTTGTCGCCACAAAATTTTCGTGGTAAAATCACGATGGGCATTACGCTGATGGGTGTTTTGGCAACACTGACACTTGTCGGAACGTGGTGGTATATCAATAGTCAAGTTATCTCTCAATACAATCATATCATAGACAATACTGCCCCAACACAGTATTATTCGAAAGTAATTGAAGACTGTATCAGTAGTAGTACCAGTCTGACAGCCATTTATCTTGCCACAAGCGAAGAAGAATATAGAAACGAAAGAGAAACTGTTTGGAAAGACTGTGAGGTAGCTTTGGCTGCACTTAGTAATTATACTGACCAGTGGCGCAACGAAGCTGTTATTTCGCTAGTTTATGATGTTCGGACAAAGGCAAACCGTTTGAGAAAAGAACAAAATAACGTAGAACAAAAATATTTTGCTAGAAATGCTGACCTCAAAGAAGATTCGAAAGCCGAGCGAGTGCGCCAAGTCGACCAGCTAGAACTCTTAACAGACGATGTACGTGCCGTTTTAGAACTCATTATCAATATTCAGAATGAAGAAATTGACAGGGCAAAAGCTGCTATTCATTTTCACACACAAAACCTTTGGGTAATTGTTTTGCCTGGTTGGATGATTATTCTGACTATTATTTGTATTTGGCTTGCCTATTCTATTAATCATAAGTTGCTGCTGCGTCTTCATGTTATCAAAAACTCACTTCGTCAGATTGCAAAAGGCAATTTATCAAACAAAATAAAAGTAGATGATAATGATGAGGTTACACCTATTGAGACGGCACTAAATCATTTGGCGCAAGATATGGAACGTTTGAAAGTTTTTGCTAAAGACGTGGGAGCAGAAAGGTTTGATACAAAAGAAATTCCTTTTAATGAAAATGGAGAAGTAGGACAGGCATTTATCAATATGCGTGATAGTTTGAAAATGATTGCAGAAAAAGACGACCAACTCAATTGGGCAATCACAGGAGAGGCACATTTTGCCAAAATACTAAGAGATTTTGATGAAAACATAGACGAACTCACACAAGTTTTTGTAAGCGAATTGGTCAAATATCTTGGTGTGGCACAAGCTAATTTGTATCTCATTACTCAAGATATTCATTCTGAAAAAGAACTAGAACTCAAGGCGTGGTTTGCTTATGATTCGCTTAAAAACAGAAAAAACACTATACGAGTAGGCGAAGGACTTATCGGAGAAACCTATCAAGAAAACAGAACGCTGTACTTAGAGAACCTTCCCAACGATTATTTGCATATCAGCTCGGCTTTAGGAAAAGCAAAACCTGTTTCATTGCTCTTTGTTCCTTTGAAGCTCTCAGAAGAAAATATTGGAATTTTGGAACTTGCAGCTTTCAAAAAACTAGAAAATTATGAAATAGAATTTGTAGAGAAAGTCTGTGAAAATATTACCTCTTCTATTATTTCAGTCTTGAATACGACACGTACACGTAAACTTTTGGAAGAAGCTCAAATGCAAAGAGAAGCTGTTTCGGCACAAGAAGAAGAAATGAGACAAAATTTAGAAGAGCTGCAAGCCACGCAAGAGGAAATGGAGCGAAAGGAAAGACTCATAGGTAAAATGCTAGAGGAAGCTGAAGCAAAAGAAATTGAACTCAGAAAAGTAATTGCAGAGCTAGAAGCAGAAAGAGAACAGAATCAAGAGAAAGACGAAGAAGAGAAAAAATAATTTTCAGAACCTAGTAGAATAAAGTGGTAATTGATTTATATTTGCTTTGCTGATTCAAGAAGTAAAATTTTTCATTATCGTAATAACTTACTACTCATGATAAAAATAGGTATTTTCTTTGGTGGAGTTTCTCGTGAACGTGAAATTTCCTTTGCAGGAGCAAAAACAGTTTCTCAAATTATAAATCATTCGCTTTTTGAACCTGTATATATTTTGATAGATAGCTTAGGAAAGTTTATCAAAATTAATCCTGTTCATTTCCAACATAAAGCCATTTCACATTTTTATCCTACACAAGATTCTATCCCAGAAGAATACGATGAGTTTTCGCCTGTCTATATCGAAACACTTGAAGAGCTAACTAACGAAAAGCATCGAAAAATAATGGAAGAGATAGGGACACCTATTCCTACCGAAAGCCTATCAGACTACGTAGATTTTGCTCTCTTGATGTTGCATGGCACATTTGCAGAAGATGGAATGCTGCAAGGACTTTTTGAGTGGTTACAAATTCCCTATTCGGGTTGTGGTATTTTTCCCTCTTCGTTTTCCATTGATAAGCACTTACAACAAGTTATTAATGAAAAATTAATTCTTGGAGATGCTAGAAAGTATCACATGATGCGTAAAGACGATTGGCGCAAATGTAATCAAGAAGAAGTTTTTGAAGGACTAAAAGCAAAATTAGGTCTTCCTATCGTAATTAAAGCTCCTTATCAAGGTTCTTCTATTGGCGTTTCTATTTTGAAAGCAGATAATTTGCAAGAATTTATAAAGGCTGTAAATAGTTCGCTTTTTGCTCGTCAGATTTCTAAGCAAGAGTGGACTGGACTTTCTATGCCTCAAAGAAAAGAATACATAAATGTATTGATGAGTTTGGAAAAAGGCATTGGTTTGCCTGTAGTTTTTGAAGAACGCTCACTTTTAGGAGGCAATTTAGGAGAACAGATTATTTATTCGCCTATCAAGCTCATTGAAAAGCTCAACGATTTCTTTTCTTATTCTGATGAAGATGCTATGCTATTTTCTTTTGAAAGTGAAGATATGGTTCTTTTTGAGCAACACTTGTCTGGAAAAGAGTTCTCTTGTGGTGTAATTCAAGATGAAAACTTAAATGCCGTTGCCTTACCTCCTACCGAAATCATAACAACAACAAAAGTATATGATTTTGAAGCAAAATATTTGCCCAACGCAAGCCAAAAACGTATTCCGATAGACATTCCAACAGATAAAATTATCAAAATTCAAGAGCGTTGCAAATCTATTTTCCAAACCTTTAAATTTGATGCTTGTGCAAGAATAGATGGTTTTTATACAGATGAAGATACAATAGAAATCATAGACATCAATACGCTGCCCGGTATGTCGCCTACTTCGCTTATTTTCCGTCAGGCTGCTGAAATAGGTTTTTCTCCTACTGATTTTATGACTTATCTTATTTATCAATCATTAAATTGTAGGGTACATACTGCCAAAAGACCTTATTTTTTCCGACAATTATTAAAAAAATTGCAAGGTGAGCTAGTAGATACAAGCTATCAGAATAAGGAAAAAGTAGCTATATTTTTTGATGCAAACACTTTCGAAGAAGCACGAAAAGAATTTAATATTATTTCTTCAGAAGGAGAGAAGCAACCATTTTGTGTATTTTTGAAGGTAGAAGAGGAAAAAAGTAGCTTATACAAACTTCCTGTTTCTTTTCTTTTGAAACCAAATATAGAAGAAGTAATACAAAATTTAGATACAGAACTTCATCCAGCAATAACACACACTATCAAAAATGCAAAGGAGCTAACAGACTTTTTTGTAAAGGATTTTGTAGCAAGTCCTCAAAAAATAACTTTAGAAAACCTTAATGATATGGTAAAGGATGTTGTTTGGCTTATCAAAAGTGTAGATAATGAAGACGCTCCACAAAGCAAAATAAAAAGACAGCTTTATGAAATAGGAATGGCTGTTGTGAGCTAGTTAAAGAAGTTGTTCAAGACCTGAAAGTCGGCGAAGCCAATAGAAAAAAGTCGCTTAAATGAGGTTTTTACTCATTGTTTCTCGTTCAAGCATTCTGCTTGAACGCACCATTTCGTCAGCATATGCTGATAAAATGGTAAGCACAAGATGGAATCCTTATCTTGTCCCATATTTTTTCGGATTAGCTAGT
>NZ_JAHDIG010000126.1 GCF_020630935.1 Bernardetia sp. | reverse complement strand
AGCCAAAAACGAAGTTATGGACAAGCTGGACGGAAAGCTCACAGCTTCGGAAAAGTTATCTGAAACTAGAATCCTTTTAGCTGAATCTGAAAATTTAGACCTTGCGTTACTGGTTGGCTTCGTAGTTTTTATCTTAGAAATCATTTGCCTTCTATCGTATCGCTATAAATTTATTTACCTCAGAAATACAGAGCGTGAAGGAGTAAATTTTGATGTACTACAAAAGAAAAACGCTTTGCACGGTAGCAAAAACAATGATTTTGATATGAGTGAGCTAAAGGGTTTTATCAAAGATTTTTTTCAAAATCTATCAAGTTCTATCCAAAACCAAGCGAATCAAACGTTTTCTGCACCAAATCAAGCCTATTCAAGACAAGCAGCAGGGTTTCAGACCGAATCAAAACACGAATCAAAGACGAATCCGATAGGTTTTGAGTTTCCTAACGCATCAAATACAACGGATTCCGTTAAACGCAATCCGTTGGAAAAAGGAAATAGAGAGTGTGTTCATTGTGGAAATCTCTATATTTACAAAGTAAATCATCAAAAGTATTGCTCCAAAAAGTGTCGTATGGAACATTGGGAGGAAACAAAAGGTGTAAAACTGAAATTCAAAAAAGAGTGATTTATTTACATTCTATTCAATATTTTTATATAAATCTTTTTCAATTATGAAGAAAAAACTCGGTTATTTACTCGTATTTATTGTTTGGTGTTCAAGTGCTTTTTTCGGTTATCACATAGCATATAAAACTTTCAACGCTCTAATGATAGCAGATTGGATGTTTATTCCTGCTTCCCTTATATTTTTAGTAGTTTATTTGTGTACAGGATGGAGCTTCTTTTTTGCTGTTATAGAAATCATAAGCAAAATTCAACGATTTTTTGGGTACGAAGGATAACAAAAATAAAAGCCGAATCACTTTAAAATGATTCGGTTTTTTTTATTTTTATACATATTTTCTAAAAGAACTATAATAAAATTAAAAAGAAGACTTATTCATCATTTGCTTCATAGTATCAAAAAAGGCTTGTCTAAAGGATTCATCTTGCGTGTAAAGTTTGTATAAATCTAACTCTTTTCTACGCTGTTGCATCATTACTTCTTCCAATATTTTTTGAAAAGCAATATCTCTATTTTGAATGTCTTTATTGTTAGCAACCTTTGTTTCATAGTCTGGGTGAGCCTGTACATGCTTAGTAAGCATTACAAACTTTACTCGTTGGTCTTCTGCTGTGGCATCCCAACCGTGAAACCATCTTTGATTAAATGTATTGATAATCTCATCTAATAAATCGTGTTCACTTTCTCCTCCATGCGCTCCTCTAGGATTTGCGTTCTGAGGTTTTATTTCTGATTCTGCATCGTCTAAAACGATAGAATGACCTAATGTTTTCCTTTCTAAGCCGTAAGTAGATAAATCAACGGATTCTAGTAAGTCGTCTATTATCTCGTCTGATTTTGTTTTGACAATCAGTTTAGGAATTAAGAATTTGAGAAACCAAAAGAGCTTTTCCCAAGCTATCATTTCATAGGGAATGATGGACGAAATCTGCCCATAGACTTTTACAAACTGTTTTGCTTTAATCTTGAAATCTGCTTTCTCTTTGTCTTCTAGTTCCAGTTCTTCATTAAAACGTGCTGCTGCTGTGTCAATAATTGGACTTAATTCTTGTGCATCCTTTCCTAAAAAGAATTTCTCGACAAACTCCTCAATTTCGCTTGTTTCGTAAACTCCTACTTCGTCAAGAGTAGATTTTAGCTCATGAAGGACATTTACATCCGTAGCTTCACTTAGTGTAGTTGAGGTATAGAAAGGGTCAAAAGATTTTTTAATATCTACAACGCTGTTGAAGAAGTCCAAAACAAACAAATCTTCTGTTTTTTTACCGTACTTACTTGCTGCTCTATTGATACGAGAAAGTGCTTGAACTGCCAAAACACCTTGTAGTTTTTTATCAACATACATTACGCATAGTTTAGGCTGGTCAAAGCCTGTCAGATACTTGTTTGCTACAATAAGTAATCTGTATTCATCGGTATCAAACTGTTTTCTTGTATCAGATTCTGAAAAGCCGTTTAATAAGGATTCTGTCCATTCCACACCATCTACTTCCTTTTTGCCTGAGAAAGCAACAACAATTTTAAACGGATTACCTTTCTTCTCTAAAATGCTTTTCAAAGCTGTATAGTAACGAATGGTAGTTTCTATATTTTGGGTAATTACCATTCCTTTTGCTTTTCCTTTGAGACGTTTTGTATTGACTACTTGACTTATGAAATGCTCAAAAATTACTTCTGCCTTTGTATTGATAGTTCGTTTATCACTTTCTACGAATGCTTTTAGTTTCTTCTGAGCCTTTTTACTATCAAATAAAGGATTGTCTTCAATAGATTTTTGAATTTCGTAATAGCTCTTATAAGTGGTGTAGTTAGCAATTACATCTAAAATAAATCCTTCCTCAATCGCCTGTTTCATTGAATACAAATGAAAAGGCTTGAATGAGCCATCCTTTTGTAATTCGCCAAATTTCTCTAAAGTAGTGTTCTTTGGTGTAGCTGTGAAAGCAAAATAAGAAGCATTGCCTTTCATTTTACGAGCCTTCATCGCTTTGATTATTTTGTCTTGTACGTCCTCTGTTTCGTTGTCTTCATTTTCCTCTGAACGATTCCCCATTGCAGTATTCATTTTTCCTGCTGTTGAGCCTCCTTGTGAACTGTGCGCTTCATCAATGATTACGGCAAAACGATTGCCACTTAAATCGGCTATTCCATCAATGATAAAAGGGAATTTTTGTATAGTTGTGATAATGATTTTCTTTCCTTGTTCTAAGCTCTCTTTCAGTTCTCTTGAAGAAAAAGCTGGAGCAACAATATTTTTGACTTCTGAAAACTCTTTGATATTCTGACGAAGCTGTTTGTCTAACAAACGCCTATCTGTAACCACAATAACAGAATCAAACAGAGGACGGACATTAGAATCTGTACTTGTTTTTGGATAAACTTCTATAAGTTGATAGGCAAGCCAAGTAATAGAATTAGATTTGCCTGAGCCTGCTGAATGCTGAATCAAATAGGTTTTGCCTACACCATTGTTTGAAGTGTCTTTTATGATTTTTCTTACTACATCCATTTGATGATAACGTGGAAAAAATAGCGTTCTCTTACTAAGTGCGTCCGTAGATTTTCCATCAAAACGGACAAAATGTTGAATGATATTCGCCAAACTTTTTCGTGTCAAAACTTCCTCCCAAACGTAGGCTGTTTTGTGTCCGTTCGGATTGACTGGATTTCCTTTTCCGTTGTTATTGCCTTTGTTGAAGGGTAGGAAAAACGTTTTTTTACCTGCTAATTTCGTGGTCATGTAGGCTTCATCCGTATCTAAGGCAAAATGAACCAAACATCTTCCAAAGTTAAGTAAAGGCTGTTTTTCGTCTCTATCGTTCTGATACTGGCGAATGCCATGTACTTTTGCACTTTGTCCTGTCCAATGGTTTTTGAGTTCAATAGTGCTTATAGGCAAGCCATTGACAAACAAAACCATGTCTATGGATTCGGAAGGATTATCCAAACTATAATGAAGCTGACGAGTAAGGCTAAACTCATTTTTTTCAAAGTTATCTTTTACCGTTTGGCTACTACCTACTAATGGATATTGATAGAAAAATGTAAAGTGAGCGTCCTCAACATCTAACCCTTTACGCAAAACACGCAACAAGCCATATTTTTTTACAGTACGGTCGTAACGCTCTATTATTTTGAGCTTCCAATCGGTAGAACGCTGTACTTTTTTGAGTTCCTTTTCTTGTGTGTTTTCTAAAAAGTGCCAAAAACGGTGTTCATCAATGGCATAGCGTTTATTAAAATCTATACTTCTTCCACTATAAAAATGGTCTCCACCGTACAAATTATCTGTATGATGATTTTCATTTGTTTTTAACTGCTCAGAAGAAATGCCTACTAAACATTTTTCAATCGCAATTTCTAAATCTAACTCTCTTGTTTTTGAAACCATTTTTAGTATAGTTTTTAGATGTGATGTATAGTGTGATAGGTAATTAGGCTCTGTTATTCACTTACTTTTATTTTCCCTGTAACGGCTGCATCTATCAAGACCGATTTGTATTCTTTTAGCTTCTTGATTTGCTTTTTTTGTAATGAAATAGCTTTATCTATTTTTTTAGAAGCTGATTCTATATGAGATACGATTTGTTTTTGTTCAGATAGTGGAGGGACTAGAAATAAAAAGTTCTTAAAGTCTCTTTCGTACAAATGAATGATTGTAGAACCTCTTGAAACTATATCTATCTGACTTGTAAATAATTTAGAGTTTAGCGACCAATAAAGGTATTTTACAAATATTTCTTCTATTGTTCTAAGAAGAAACACTCCACTATTTAGAGTAGCCTTTTCCTTTAAATTGGAAACAATGGCTGTTTTTCCTATTGTTCCGTCCTTTGTAACTAATAAATCATTATTAGCCACTTGAATATTCTTATCCATTTTGTACCAATACTCACTTACTTTATAACAATCTTTAAAATCTATTTTGCCATCTTTAAAGTCTGTTCCTGTTATGCAGTAGGCTTCTCCCTCATCTGTAAAGTCAGAAGAGTTTAATCCATGAAACCCTATTCTAGCCTTCAAAGAAGAAAAATACTTTAATCTTTTAACCTCCCAATGCTCAGGTATTTTTCCAATCCATTCTATACCACTCTCTTTTAGTTTTGCAGTTTTATCAATTCCTTTCGTAACGGCATCTTGAATGATGATTTGTTTTCGCTCTTCTAAAAGAGAAATAAGCTGTTGTTTTTGGGCAATCGCTATGTCTATATCTTTTGTTTTTTTGTCTAGGAAGTTGGCTATTTGGGTTTGTTCAGATAGTGGGGGGATAGCAACTTTGATATTTTTCATTTCATCATATCTAGTTGTCCATAAATCAGCTACAATGCCATGACCCATTCTATAAAATTCTTCAATAAATGAATAACCTTTTAACAAGTAATTACAAAATATTGGAGATATTCCTTTTGGTTGCATTACAATATTGATAAGAGAAACAGAACCATCTTCAAAGGCAATTCCACTAGAGCCTTTTCTGTCAGAACGACTATTAATAACAAAATCGCCTTTTCTTACTAATTTTCTATTATCTCCATCTTTGCTTTTTGCTGCCGTAGCTAATTGAGGTACAATTCCGTTTTTGGTAACTGATAAAGGTGGAAAATCCTTATCAGAAACCTTAGTACGACGTTCTTTAAATTTATTACCTAATCTCATAACTTCCCAATGCTCAGGAACTTCCCCAATCCATTCTACGCCTGAGCTTTTGTAAGCAGGGTATTTTTTAATGTTTTCTGTCTTGATTAG
>NZ_JAHDIG010000125.1 GCF_020630935.1 Bernardetia sp. | reverse complement strand
TTTTTGAATATCCAAAAGCAATTAACAAAATAGTATAATACTAAGCAAATGTTACATTTTAAAATGAGGGTTGATTTGTTTTTATCTCTTTTTATATGAATGAATATTCTTTGATATTCAAAAGATAAAAAATAGTAGAATAAAAGCTGAATAAAGACTGTTTTTAGTAAAAAATATACTATTTTTAGGTATGAATAAATTTAGAAAGAAAAAAGATTTAGCGTTCCTTTACATTCAGAAACAATACTTACTTACTTTTTTGAATACAGTAGCCTTATTTCAATACTTTTTAATAAGTCTGCTAACTACTTACAATTTTATGGGACGTTCTAAATTTTATCCACACGAGAAAAAACTTTATGACTTGCGTTTGAAGTACGATGACTTACCTCACTCTATTCAAGAAAGAATAGACAACTGGAAAGCTAAAAAGACTAAAACAGGCTATCATCTTGAATACGTAGAAGAAGCTGAAAAAATAGAAGCTCTTATTTCAGAATGGAACGAAAACCGAGAACTTTTTGAAGTGATGGAAGAAGTATCAACTACTGAATCTATCCTAAATGATTCAGAAAACTATGAACTCACAGAAGCAGAAACAGAGCTTGATGAAATCATCAATGAGTTTGAAGTTGCACAAAACCTCCAACATTCCGAAGCTATCCAAAAAGAAACAGAAAATAGAGAAGAAACAGAAGAAGAAATTTTTGAAGAAGAAAGCGAAACAGAACCTTTTGCATCCGAAGCCACAGAAGAAAATACAGAACATTCCGAAGCTATCACGAAAGAATTAGGTTTGTCTGTTCCCCTTGATATTCGTGAGCGTTTACCACAAAATCTACTTTCTTTCCGAAACAGTTTAAAAAACTTGATAGAAAAAGCGTGTTTTGATTTGATATACGAATCACACGAAGCAGGAGAACCTAGAGATACATTCTTGTTGCAAGACTTTGAAGAAAAGCGAATAGTAAAAGTATTCTCTGATTTTTCTAAATACAAAGGGTATAAAGGGCAATATTACGACATTAAGCGTATTGCTTGTGAACCTCAAAATACCTATCAAATCATACCCAAACATAGCCTAAAAATCCACTTATCGGCTTAATCAGTCATTTTTTTAAAAAACAACACTTACTTACTCATTATTCAAAAAAAACTATGTTTGATATTGCATCAGCAGCCATTAAAGAATTTGCAACTGGATTCAAAGAAGGGTTGATTGAAACCAAAAAAAGAGTAAAATCCCCTTTGCGTTACACCGTCGAAGTCTTGCCTATTTTGGAATACAACTTTGAACAAAATACTTATAAAGAAGGAAAGGAAACAACACTTCGCTTATGGAATCCGAAAGGCTGCATACAAGAAGATGAATTTACAGAGTTAATAGATGATGCTAAAAATTCTGACAGCTCACAGGCAAAGGAAATGTTCGGCTTGCTCAACACCTTTGGTATTTCTTCTGTGTCTGAATGGCTCACTGGCTACATAGAAGGAGAGCGCAAAAAGGAAAAAGCAGACAAATATTTTTTTATGCTTTTCCTCAAAGATGTAGAGAAAAAAAACAAACTCACTAGAAAAATACGCACTAAAACAGTAGGTATTTTTCAAATGATTATTCAGAAAAACGACACCTATAAAATCCTACAAGAACAAATCGTATAAGGTTATTTTGTTCTATTCTACTACTTTCTTTTTACTTGCTTACTTAATTTGAAAATAGAAATGAATCAATCTCTCATCTGCACCAACTTAGATACAACCTTGTCCAATGTAATAGGTAAAATTGGCTTAGTCAAAACGGTTGAAATACTCAATAATTTTGAAAAGGGATTGATTTATTTCTTACCCAAAGAAGGGAAAAGCGATAAAGAACAAATCAAAGACTTTGTTTTATTCAAACTAGCTAATCATCTCAATATTTCAGAGAATGAACTATTAAAAAGCTCCAAACACTATCATTCTCAAATCCGAAGTATAGGCTTTTTACTCTTATCAGAAGCAGGTTTTAGCGATATAGAGACGGCTCATGTCTTTAACAGAAAGCAAGATTTTGTAGGTAGAAAGAAGAAAGAAGTAGCCTTTTTAGTATCACAAAACCACCTCCCTACTCCACAAAAAGAACTTTATGAGCGAATTAGCCACCAACTTGATTTCTACGGAAGCATCAAGTAATACCAACGAACAAACTGAGTTTTCCCCTTTCAATATTCCTATCATTGAAAGAGAGTTTGAGGAGACAGACACACCCTCAGAAGACACAGACGAACCTATTTTTGAATCTGAAAATACAGAAGAAGATTATGAAGAAGTACCAGAGTTTGAAGTGGAAGAAGAAAGTGAGCAAGAGCAGGAGCAGCCTGTTTACAATGCTGAATTGGCTCAACTCTCTAGCGACACGATACTTTTGGTTCTTGAAAATCTGTTACCCAGTTTAGCGTTTTATTTTGCTGAAATTGACACCACAGAACTAGCAGGAATAGACGTAGCCGAAGGCACAATCGAAAAACTGGAGCAAGTCAATGCAAATCATCAAAATACGTTAGAGGAGACTGTAAAAAAGAACCTCAAACCGATTGAAGCTCCTTTAAAAGCAGTAATGAAAAAGCGAAATCTCAATGTTTCGCCCGAATCAATGCTAATGCTCACAGTAGCAATGGTTTTCGGTAAAATTACGATGGATGTTTTTAAAATGAGAAAGCAGAATGAAAAACTGATAGCTCAAATCATTGCCCTCAACACTCCAAAAAAGGAGGAAGAAACAGAATCTACCACCGAAAAAATAGAAGAAAATGAGCCTTTACAAAAAGAGACTAAGGAGAACGAAACAGCAAAGAAAGATTCAAAATAATGAATTTTCTGATAAGCGTTTAAAACACAATACATTAGTAGAAATAGAAAGAATCATTTGTAATAATGAATCGTGTGAGGAACGTATAAAAGCTATTCAACACATTTTTACGCAGTATAACTATAAGCTAGGACAACTAGCTCTTAGTGAATTTACCTTAGATTTTATTTGATTTATGATAGCTTTCACAGAAAAAGGCAGATACAGACTTTTCAAAAACAGAATAGAAAAACTATCTAAAAGATTCACGACTGGCACTCAAACAGTCAGTATTGATATGAAATATATCACAGCTTACGGATGTGAAAGTAGTTTTTTAATATCTGGTCTTGCTAGAATCAAAGGAAGTGAAGGAACTACGTTTGAAGCACATATTTTAAAGAAACTCTCCACCAAAACAGCCACAAAAAGAAGGGTAAGGCAATCATTTTTCAAAGAAGTAAAACAGTTTTTAAAAGCAAACACCAAATGAGTAAGCGTGAACCTATTTTAATGGTAGCAACAGGCACAAAAGGAGTAGGTAAAACTTTTACCACTTTGAAGGAGATGCAAAAGTATGTTACCCTTCATAAAAAGAAGGTAGTTGTTTTTGATACGAATTACCCTTATGAAACGTCCTACAAACCATTCAAATCTATTGCTATCAAAAATCTTTCACGTCTGAAAAAGCCACAGATTAGGCGTATTCTGCCTTTAAATTCGGACGGTTCGCCAATGACAAGCGCACAAAAAGAAGAAGCACTGGATAAGATTTTAAATAATTTTTCTGATGGCTTACTGGTCTTAGAAGACATTAATTCTTATCTGATTGCACCTCAAAAAATAGATGTAATCAATGCCCTTACGACCAACAGACACAGGAAAATGGATTTAATGCTCCACTATCAAAGTCTTTCGGTTATTTACCCTCGTATTTGGCAAAATATGGCAGCCGTGCGCTTTCATTACCAATTAGATGACATCACACGCTACAAATCAAAAATACCCAACTATGAGCTAATGAAACTGGCTCAACTACTCGTAAACTATGAATATGAACTGGAGAATAACAAGCGTTTTTTTATCTATGTTGATTTTTACAATAATGCTATTTTGGGGGCAACCAAAAAGCAAATCAGTAGAGCAGCACAGGAATTATTCAGAAGATATAAAACACTCAGAAACGGACTTTCTGAAAGAGAATTTATTACTTCTATGTTATCTAAATACGGAGTTTGACTGTTCTATTTTCTCAGTTCCGTACTTCACAAAACGTATTTGTGAAAGCTCCTTTTTCTTCTATTCAATCGTGATTGTTAGAAAGAGGAAAAAATGGACTTGAGAGGTAGATTAGATTATGTTTCTCCTAAAGCATAGGTAAAAAAATCAAATCAGAATATAATTAGTAAAGCCTTCAAAACTAGAAAAAAACAGTTTTGAAGGCTTTTTTTATGCCTTTATCTGAAAAACTTAAAAAAAAATAATTTGGAAAAGAAGTATCTCTATTCAAAAAAAGGGCAATTCATATACTATTTTCCAACCTTCAAAAACTTGCTTTTCCTTTTGTTTTCCACGTACATTTGAACTCACAATAACGAAAGAAAATCTAATTTTTTAATTCTTATGAATTACAAAGAAATTGCTTTTTACACAGGTGCATCAATGTTAGGAGGCGTTCTTACTGCCCTTATCGTTGAGCTAGTCATAAAACCAGCCGTACAAAAGCACAGAGAAAAACAGGCAGCAAAACAAGCAGCTAAACAGGCAGCAGCCTAACCCTACCATTTATTAAAAAATGGAAACTATTTAATTTTCAACCAGCAACTAATTTTTTCAGTATGAAAAATCACAATAATTTATCTCGTTACGAGCAAGAAGCCGAAGAACACTTCAACAACTACTACGGTGATGAAGAAGATTTTGACGAGCTTGCAGGCTATGACGATTACGACGAGGACTACGACGACGAAGACTATGATGAGGATTACGACGACGAGGACTACGACGATGAGGATTACGACGAAGACTACGATGATGTAGAAGACTTCACAGGAGCAGCCAGCGTAAGTGCCAACACAGGAACAAATAAAACAGGAAAAAGACACCTTACCTTCCGTATCAAAAACGATGAAACGGATGCTGGAGGTAATCCGATTGAAACAACTGTAACGCTTTTTGGTGCGTATGGCAGTTATACTCCTAATCCAAAAGTTCCTATTACGCTTGACGAAGGCGATTATCCAGCTTTCCTTTCAGAGATTGCAGCCAACCCACACACACTGGTAAACCCTCGTTATCGTGTGAAGGTATCTAACCAATATGCTAACTCTTTCCTTATCAGAAAAACAGAAGCATCTGGGCAGATTTCAGAGCAGCGCATCCAACCTCAAAACTATGAAGACCCAAGAAACAACATTCAAAATCTTATTCTTATGAATGATTTTGGATTGGTAGCCGATGGACGTACTTCATTAACTTTCAAAATGGAAGCAGGAGAGGAAATTTCACTTGCCTTTGAAATTGCTGCACGAGTAAACAATACGTTGTTACTTACAGGTGGAAACGCAAAAGGAAAGAAAGGAAAAGGTTGTGAGTGCAAAGGAGGCAAACGTTCAAGGCGTGGTGGTCGCCGTCGTCGTGGTGGAATGCGAAACGAACGCACAAGAAGCTCACGCCGTCGTAACTACTAGAAGGGAGGTATTTTGAAGCAGCAAAAGCCAAATACCCTCCTCAATCTGATAG
>NZ_JAHDIG010000124.1 GCF_020630935.1 Bernardetia sp. | reverse complement strand
ATGGGACAAGATAAGGATGGAATCTTGCGCTAGAAAACCATTCTTAAACAAGTTCATAGCTTACACTTTAGTGTAAGAACAAAAAAAATAAAATTTCTGTAATTTATTTAGCAAATGCTTGGTAGGTTAGAAATTTATTCTTACATTTGAAACATAGAAACGGAAAAGTCCGTATTCACAAAAGTACAATCTGATAGTTGTTATAAATTATATACCTTGCTTTCCAATTTTATTGGAACGAATGATGTTTCGTCATTCAAGAATTTATACACAGCAAACATCACTACATACTATCTTTATGATGACTAACTACTACCTATACGCCATTTACGGTTAGAGTGCGTTGCACTTAAATAGCGTATAGGTAGTGTTAGTCTGGAGTTGATAGATATAGTCCACAGAAAATACGAAAGTGTTTCAAATACTTATCAAACAAAATCTTGGTGTAGAGCCAAGTAACAACAAACAAACAAATAGAAAATAATTATTTATTGGTAGAAAGTATTGAAAATTTTATTTAGATTGTAAAATTATTCTAAATGATAGTTTACTTTTATTACCTTATTTTTTGCTGAATAATTTTAATTCAAGCAACTTCAATTTCTTATGTCCATATTTTATTAGGAATTGAACAATAAATTGCCAAATTAATCTATTTGTTTTATGTCAATCACACGCCAACAACTCTACGACCGTATTCGGGCTACCTCAAAAGAAGATTTTATTCTAAAAGAAATGAAACGTCTTGGTTTTTGGGGAAACTCTGAAAAACCTACTCTTGCTGAAGAGCTTTTAGACAGACAGACTCAACTTCGAAAAGAACTCAACGAACTTACCCAAAAACAAAGGCAATACGATAGCCGAGAAGCCATGCTAAAGCAGATGCGATTAGCTCGTATGAAAGCCTCTAAAGAAAAACAAAAAGAAACTAAGGCTAGAAACGAAGAAAAGCGCAGGTTGAAGGCTGAAAAGTGGGCAGAAACTCAAAAGAAAAGCATTGTCTATTTAGGAAATGAAGTTTCTCAAGGCTTAAATAATATAGTTTCAGATAAAGAAAAAATAGAAAGTCTAAACCTTCCTTATTTTGAAAATTTGGTAGATTTTTCAGAAAAAATTAATAAATCTATTTCAGAACTTCGTTTTTTAGCTTTCCAACGTAGCGTTTCGAAAGTCAGCCAATATCATTCTTATTTTGTTTCTAAAAAGTCTGGTGGGAAGCGTCTTATTTCTGCACCCAAACCAAAATTAAAGTCTGCTCAAAACTGGATTAAGACAAATATTTTAGATAAAGTTGAAATAAGTCAAAACGTACACGGTTTTGTAAAGGAACGTTCTATCCTTACTAATGCAAAGCCACATCAGAATAAAAATATTGTTATCAGCCTAGATTTAAAAGATTTTTTTCCTTCTATTTCCTATAAAAGAGTAAAAGGACTTTTTCAAAAATTTGGATATTCTGAGCAACTTTCAACCATTTTTGCTCTTCTGACGACTTTCAATGAAACAGACAAGCTCAATGTTGATGGAGAAGTTTATTATGCTCAAAAAGTAGATAAAAAAACAGGCAAAACACATCGTTTTCTACCACAAGGTTCGCCTGCAAGTCCAGCCATTACAACGCTGATTGCCTACAAAATGGACAAGCGTTTAGAAGGTTTAGCCAAAAAAATGGGTTTTACCTACACTCGCTATGCTGATGATTTGACATTTTCTTCCAATTTAGACTTAAATAAAGAAACTGATAAAATTATTGGGTCTCTTCTTTATTTTGTAAAGAAGGTAGTAGAAAGTGAAGGTTTTGAAATTCATACAGATAAAACGCATATTATGCGAAAAGGAAGACAACAGAAAGTTACTGGAATTGTTGTCAATCAAAATTCAGAGCAAAAACTGGGAATTGATAGAAAAACCGTCCGAAAATTTAGAGCTTTCTTGCACCAAACATCAAAAACAGGTTGGAAAACTGATGAAAATCACAAAGATAAAAAATGGGGAACTGCCCAAGACCCAAAACAAGCTGCTTTAGGCTTTGCCTCTTTTATAAAGATGGTAGATGAAGAAAAAGGAAATAAGTTTATCGAACAAGTAAAATCTATTCCTACTGCTGAAAATTATGTTGAGCAGTCCATCATTCAAACTCAAACGCTTACTCAACAAAAAACTACAAAAGTAGAGGAAAGTAAAATAGAAGAACCAAAACAAGAATCTGAAAATCCGAATACAGAATCCGACTGGTGGGATATTTTTTAACATCTGTACATCAGACTTCTAGTCTGTACGAAAAATATATTATTCTAACTTCACAGATTAAAAGTCTGTGCTACAAAAAGTAATTATGAAACTAATAGAACAAAGTAAATTATATTTTAAAGAAGGAAATTCGGATAAAGTCTATGAAATTGACCTCTGCGAAGTGGGAGGAAATCTTTATGTAGTGAATTTCAGATATGGAAAACGTGGTGCAAACTTAAAAGAAGGTACAAAAACACCAGCTCCAGTCAGTCGTCCGAAAGCACAAGCTGTTTTTACAGCCTTAGAAACTGAAAAAACTAAAAAAGGCTATCAAAAACAAGCTGATACAAATGAGCCTAAAGAAAAAGAGTTTCCATCTTCTATTTCTTCGAAAGAAGAAGCTATTTTGCAGCGTTTGAGGGAAGATGTGCAGAAGGCTAAAAGTTCAGATGGAAATGTCAAAAGTATTTTCAAAACAGAATGGAAAACAGGTAGAGTAGCTTGGCAAGTTGGAGAAGTCAAGCTCAAATCGGCTACTCCACTCTTAATAGAGCTTTTAGAAAAAGATGATAATCTTGAAACGATTGATATTTATTCTATTTTGTGGGCTTTAGTACGATGTGAAGAAGAAAAAGCAGTTTCGTTTTTCAAACATTATGAGAATGACAAAAATATAGAAAGCCATATTCAAAAAATAGCAATAGAAGGTTTATTAACTATTGGAAATAAAAAAGAAGAAACAGCTAAAAAGTTGTTTGATTCGCTTCCTCCAACAATTCAAGAATTTGTCAGAAATCAGAGTATAAGAGAAGTCAAAAAAGAAATTCAGCAGCGAATTGCAGAAAAACAAAAAGATTTTCAGTTTTTGGAAACGCTTTATTTACTTGTTCATAGCTATCCATTTTTGCAGAAAACAGTTTTAGAAACGCTTTCAGAGCTGCCTTTACGTCCTCCATTTTTTAAATACATTCGTTCGATTTACAAACTGGCAGAATTGCGTGAGGATGTTCGTATTTTGGGTTTGCTCTCTTACCGTTTTGAGAAAAATTCGGCAATGTATAGAAGCACGAAAATTACAGAAGATTCAAATACAAATAATTGGTATTATCAATATAGGGTTAGGCGATATATTCCAGAAATCAATCAACAAATTAGAGATATTACAAAGGAAGTTAAGAACAAAAATTCTAAAATTGGGTATTCAGAGCAGACAAGAGCCTATTTTCAGCGTAGAGACTTACGAAGATTGAAAGATATTGCCATCAACGATGAAAATCACAATTATGTAAAACTGGCAACCTCTATTTTACTTTCTTATCAGAAACAGGATTATCAAACGCATTTTGTAAGTCGCATAGGCTATAGTGCTTGGGATAGAAGTACACGAAAGTACACACATAATTTTGTTATCTACCCAGAAAATTCCTCTTCTTTACTCTTAAATTTAATTTTGAATGGACAGAATAAAGAACTAGAACTTGTAGATAAAAAATGGAGAAAGAAAGAAAAAGTTACGGTTGTTTCAAATAACTGGTATGCACAGCCACCAGCTCAAAAAGAAAAACTTTCTACTCTCAAACGCATCAATGTTTTTAATAAAAGAACACAACAAGAGCAAAAAGAGCGTTTCAAGCGAACAGAGTTTTTTCCTGAAAAATGGGATGCTTTGCCAGAGGCTTATATTCAACTTTTAGCAGAGGCAAAACTGGATATGATTCACGAATTTGCCTACAAAAATCTTAAGCGACACGACCAATATGAAGAGTTGGTAGCCAAGTTTGATGTAAAACTGCTCAAAAAACTTTTAGCTTCTGAATCTCAAATCCCTGCATTTTTTGGTGTAGAGATTTGTAAGGAAAAGCTAGAGCAAAATTTTGATAAAGAACTGACTTTACTTTTACTTAATTCAAAAGTAGAAGAAGGACGAAAACTTGCTCAAGAAATTATTGAAAAAAATGCTTCTTCATTTACAGAAGATGTAAACTTTACACTTTTTGTATCTGAGCTTATTTTTAATCAATATGCAGATATTCGTAGTTGGGTAAATGAATTTTTACAAAAAATTACTTTATCTAGTGATAAATGGAAAATTGTTGTTGGAAAGGCAATCTCTGAAATGTTGGGTACGAATAATAGTGAAGACCAATATTATTCTACCGAGATTTTAAAAGATGCTCAAAATGTCTTGAAAACCAATGCAAAAACTGTTTTGGAAAATGTAGGGTGGAATATCGTCTTAGAACTTTTGGAAGACAAAATACTTCAAAATCAAGTATTTGCAAGCGATATTTTACTCATTAAATCGAAGCTCATCAAAGCAACAGACATTCCTTTTTCTATTTTGAATGGGTTTTTTGAAAGCAATTCAGAGAAAATACGAGCCAATGGAATGGAAATCTTCTCAAATTATCCTGCTAGTTTCCTGCTAGAAGCTCATGAGCTTTTAGGAAATATGCTGGTTTCTCCTCATCAAAATCTAAGGAGTTCAGCAAGGGAAATTGTCATAAAATTAGTGCAAGACAACGTAAACCAAAATTCAAAAGAAGGAAAAGAGTTTGCTGAGTCTATTGTAACCAAATTGGTTGTCTCGCTTCGCAAGAAAGACCCAGAAGAAATCAAGATAGAAGAATTATCTAAATTGCAAAATGTAAATAATTCTGAAAGGCAAAGTAATGTTTCTAGTTTAGTACAGCCGAGTGTCCATAAAGAAATTGCAAAGCTACTCATCAATCATTTTGATAAATATCTAGCTCAAATTACGCTCAAAACTACGCTTAATCTCTTGCATGGAAATTATAGAGAAGGGCAGTTTGTAGGTTTTCATATTCTTAAAAATCATATTGTTACTAACAAAGAAAAAGAGGAAATTTCAATGCGACAGCTCGTGGCACTTGCAAATCACGAACTTTTAGAAATTCGTCATTGGACGTTAGAATATTATCAAAACACTTTGGCTCGTATTCGCTATGAACGTGAGGAATCGCTACGCATTTTGGATGCAAAATGGGACGATGTCAGAGAAAAAGCAATGGCATTTTTCAGAGAAAACTTCACAGAAAGTGATTGGGATGTAGATAGTTTGGTTTCGATTGCCGATTCGGTTCGTCCAGATGTGGAAGCCTTTGGAAAGGAACTCATTACGAAGTTTTTCAAGAACGAAGATGGAGAGAAATATCTCACTATGCTAAGTCAGCACCCAAGCAATTCGATGCAGCTTTTTGCTACCAATTATTTAGAACGCTTTGCTACTGGAAACTTAAAACGCCTCAAAGAAATGGAGTTTTATTTCCGTTGTGTGCTGATGCAAGTTAATAAAGGTAGGATTGCTAAAAATAGAGTATTGGATTTCTTAGAAAAAGAGGCTTTTGCTTCTAAAGAAACAGCTTTTTGGCTTGTGCCACTACTCAATGATTT
>NZ_JAHDIG010000123.1 GCF_020630935.1 Bernardetia sp. | reverse complement strand
ACACTTGGAAGGTTTCTTCTAGTAGCTGTTTTTTTAACTGTCGTTTTAGGCTTCGCAGCTCTTTTTTTAGGTACAGTCTTCTTACGAGTAGTAGGCTTTTTTACAGGCGTTTTTTTGGGAGAAGCTGCTTTCTTTTTGGGTGCTGACGTGCCTACTTGTTTAAGCATTTTCTCAAAGTTCGCATAGTGTCCTTTGACTACTTCACTAAAGTCTGCATCCTCAATCAGACCATTTTCACTCAGTTCTGAAAGTGTTTTGTGTCCTTCGTCAAAGGCTTTCCAAACCGTAGAAGAAAACTGTGAAGGTTTTAAGTTCGCTTGGTTGTATTGTGATAAATAGCTAGAATAGTTCATAATATTGATAGTTTAGGCTGCTAGTTCTAGTTCAGCTTGTGCTTGTAGTTGAAGAAGTTTAAGGGCTTTAGCTTTCATTTTGAGCTTTACTTTAGCCTTATGGGTAGCAGATTGAGGTAATGATTTTGGCGTTGATTTCGGCTTGTCCGTAGGCAATGGATTTCCATGTACTCCATCAACATCAGCCATTGTATAGTCTAAGAGATAGTTGAGTTGTGCAAAATCTTTCGCTGCATCTTGTGGACTACGCCCTGTGATATTGAGTTTCTTTTTCTCTTCTACAATTTGGTCATAGATAGACTGTAAAAACTGTTGGTCTTTAAGCTCCTTTATCTTTTTATTTTGTTCAATAATTAGGGCTTCTATTTTTTTGATAGCCTCCTCAATGTTCCCATCATATTTGGCTAGGATAGATTCTGACTTATTGATTTTAGTAAGGGCTGCTCTAAATTTATCCAAATGGTCAGTATAGGCATAGTTCTTAAAGAAGTTACTTTGAACTCGTTTTATTTTGATGCCTATACGTACTAATTGCTTATCATCGTTATTATACGCATCAATTTCTTGCAGTATAGACTTTAACTTTTCTTTGTTTTTGGTTACTTCTTTGTCTTTACTCTCCTTATAATCTTCTAAATAGTTTGTAGCCAAACGCTTAAACTCTGGCAACTTATCTTGTATAAACTTTTTAGACGTTTCATAGGAATTGCGAGACATCTCTACCTCTCTAAGCGTACTTAGCTCATTTTCAACCTTGCTTCTGGATTTGAGAATTTCCATTTCAAGTTCAGCAACTTTGAGAGCCACTAGCTTATCAATATTTGTGTATAGAGCATACTTTACAGCTTCTGGGTCTAAACTCTCTTGGTCAAGTACATTGGATTCGTCCGTAGCTTTTGCCCAAATATCATTGATACGAGCCGTTTTTTCCTCTAACTTTTGGAAAATAAATACGTCCATTGAGTTCTGAATGAGTGGTGTTACTACACGCACATAGCCAAACATATTTCCCTGTCTGTAAATACGTCCCTCTAGTTGTCTAATATCGGTAGGATTGTAATCTGGATAGAGATTGTAAATAACTGTTCCTCTTTTCTGTAAATCAATTCCCTCACGAATAGTAGAAGAGCCAATGATGACTTTTACAATTCCACTCAAAAAGGCTTCTTTAATAGCTTCTTTTCTGGCAGCCGTTCCGTCGCCTGTAACAATTTCTACTTCATCGAATTTTTTTCTACTGAAAGTAATTCCTTTTTTGAAGCCTACTTCTTTCTCTAAATATTCTTTGATAAGTGGAAAAAACACTTTGCCAATATTAGAATAAATCACTTGACCAGAAACAGGCGTTCCACTTTTCTCGTGATGTTTTTTTACTGAAGCAATACACTCCACAGTATAGTGTATTTTTGGACTGTTTTCTACAAAATCTAAATAGTCTTCTGGCTTTTCATCAGAAAGCAAGAAAGGACTAAAAGCATTTTTTCGGCTCATACTCATTGCAACAAGCACATTCTTTCCTTTTTCCTTAAATCCACTGCCTCGTTCGGCAAGTGCAACAGCTTCCTTTTGATATTCATCTTGCATCGCATTCATTTGCAGATAGCTTGTGATTTGCTCACTTGGCTTCAAATGAATTAGCTCATTATTACTGTTTCTATACGATAATCTAGGAATGTTTACTTTCACAGGACGACGTACTCCTGCATCTTCTCCAGTCTTAAAATTGATATAAGAAAATACAAGACTTTGCAATGACCTTTTATTCTGAAACGACTTAACCACAGGTTTTTGTGCCAGTTTATTGGAAGCTGTTACAACTACCTCATACGTCTCTTGAATGAAGGTTTCCATAAATTGAGAAAGTGATTTTACACCCACTCTCTCCATTTTATTCAGAGCAATCAGCGACAAAATAGAATACACTTCTAAAGGCGAATTGTTGAAAGGTGTAGCCGTAAGTAAAACTACATTACCACCATATTTGCGTTGTATATAATTACAAAGCATAAAGGCAGACTGCGCTCTACTTGAAGTAGAACCTTGTGTACTGTATCTTTTTACACCTTCTTGTGCAGGAACATAAGAGAATACATTTCTGAAATTATGCGCTTCATCAATGATAATGGCATCTAAGCCCAAAACATCAATATCGCAAACTGTTCCTTTTGCTGTACGACCTACTAATTTTCGTAAGTTTTCATACTGCTTTTCTAAATCTCGTTTAGATGAATCATCATCTTGAAGTACGATTTTAGATAAATCTTTGAGCAGTTCTTTTTCTAGGGCAGGAGAAAAACCAATTCTGGAAAAGCCCTCATAGGAAACAATCGTAATAGATTTTTCCTCTACTTGCTTATTTATCGTTTTTGGATTGATATAGGCTTTTCCCATATTTCCAAAATCATTGATTTTGATGCCCAAATGAGATAGTACACCTTCTACAAAGTTTCCCTTCTTGTCTTTATAACCATTGATTTCATTTTTCCACTTCTCATACGTAGGTTTAGGAACAACAATCAAAGGACGTTTGTACGTACCGTTTTGAATATTTTGAGCCAAGATAAGAATAGCCGTCATCGTTTTGCCTACTCCTACATCATAAGCAATAGAGCCAGAACCCACAGCATCAATATAGGCTACCCCTTCTCGTTGTGCCTCCATAAAAGCAAGCGACTTGCCTTTGAATAAGGCAGAGGTAGTAAGACCAATAGGAATGCGCTTGTAATTCAGACTAGCAAAACCGTTGTACTGCCTGTTCCAAGCCATATCCAAACGCTTTTGGTCATTGACAGATATGCCTGTGTGAAGGAAAATATCAAACAGTCTATCCCCTTCTAAACGAGCGTATTTTTCAATAAATTCTTTCTCTTCTTTCGGTTTTGAACCACCATCTAAGTAGTGATGAATGATATTGTAACCAGAAATACCTTGTGTCTCTATCAGTTCTAAATTTTGCTTTAACCAAATACGGAAAAAACTATTCAGACTAATGCCTTCTTCATCGCCTATCTCGTTGCCTTCAGCATCGTTTTTAATCTTAAACTCTTTAGCAAATGTAGAGAAAGGAAGTATTTTCAAACGCTTTGTAGCATCTGGAGTAAGTACAGACAAAGGACGAGGTTTGGCTGCATTGAGAGCTTCAATATGCTTGTCATATACCTCTTGTCCGTATTGTTCTAAGATAAAACTCTTTTTCTCTTCAAGGGCTAAAATCCTATCATAGACATTTCCGAAGGTAAACAATGGTAGAGGTAAAAAGTCTGTTTCGCCTACAAATAAAGCTCCTTCTTTGACGAGTTTACTTAGTTCTTTTGGGTCGGCTGTGGCTTGAGTACGCTGCGTGCGTACATGAGACTTATCTACATATTTTTTATGCCCTTCTTTGTCTGTAAAAATCTGAAAGGTTTTATTATCGTACTCATTTTGAAAACGAGTAGGCTTCCCCAAAATAGAACCACTAGGAACTTTCTTTTCATCTCTAAAATGATTGTCCTTGATAGTAGTAGATTGAGTAGTTACTAAAACCTCCTCATTTTTTACGGACTTTGTGGACTTCAAAAAATATTTTTCCCAACCGTGCATTGGCGAACCTTGTGATTGCTTGAACCACACCCACGCTTTAATCTCGTTTTCACTAATGCCTTTATTATACCTTTTAAAATTATCGTCAAAGGAATTAATTTTTTTAGCTCTCTGCTCTTCTTTCTTGACAAGTTTAGCGAGTAGAGCTGCATTAGTAGCAATTTCTTTTTTATCTACTTCGCCCAATGCTCCCAAACCATCTAAACCACTCAAACCAGAACCTAATTCTAATTCGGCTTGTGCTTGTAATTGAAGTAATTTGAGGGCTTTGGCTTTCATTTTGAGTTTTAGTTTTGAGGAAGTGGATTCGCTTTTTTTTTGTTTCTCAATTTCTTGTTTGAGCATTTCCACACTCTCTTTGAGCGTAGCTTTAGACTGAACAGCGAACATAAATGAAGAAGATAAAAACTTCTTTCCTACGGTTTTATGAGGGTATTTTTCAAAGAAGTTACTGTAAGAGCATAGCTCTATTTGAGTAGGTTCTACGGATTTGTCATAACTCTCTAGTTCTGCAAATTCTGATTCATATTCAGAGCGCACAAAATCAGATTCAAAACCAAGTTGCAGAGCTTTGTAGTCTTGTGATGTATCTGACTTTCTATCGTGCATTCCCTGCTTACGCATATCATCAATGACATCTTCTATAAGCCTAATCCGTTCTGAATAGTAGTTTCTCATTTACAAATTCTCGTTTTCAATATGCGCAATGGCTTCTGAAGGCGTAAATTCATTTTTTATCATCAGTTTCAACACCAATGATTCTAGTCGTTTATAACCTCCTTTAATTTGCTTAGATTGACAGACATGAGGCATTTTTTCACTATCACAGCTATCTAAAGCTTTTTTAATGGCTAATCGGATTTGATGTTCCATGATTATTTCTTTTTGAGTACGATAATATGCGTAGGAACTTTAGTGTCTTTAAAAATGCTACTTAGTTCGTAGGCATCTATAAACTGACCTACTTTCAAAATGGCTTCTTTTTCTTTTTTGTACTGATTGAATCCAGTATTGAGAAAATTTTGAGGGGCTATATAAATAAGCAAACCACCTTTTTTTAAGAGTTTCAGACCGTACCACATAAAGAAAAACTCGTAATTGGACATCTTTGGCTCTCCTCTACGTGGAAAGTAAGAAGCCCAACGACCAGAGAATTTTCCGTAAGGTGGATTACCAATGACAAGCGAAAACGGATAGCCTTTGAGCCAAGTCGTATCGCCTTCGTAGTCGTGCCTGTATCTTTCTGGTTGTAAAAACACTTGCTCAAAAAATACATTATGAATCGTCGAAGTTGGAAAACGATTTTTGACTACTTCAAAATATTCTGCTTCGGTTTCCAGTCCTGTAACCTTTGTTTTATCTGGCGCATGAACAATCATATTTCCAGTTCCGACTGAAGGCTCTAAGACTGTTCCTCCATCATAGCCATGTACTTTTGCTAGTTCCCACATCTGCTCACAGATTTCTTCTGGTGTGAAATAGGCATTGAGTATTTTCTTTCCTTTTCGGTTTCCTTCGGAATAGCTCATTTTCTTACTTGATAATTTGGGCTTACATTGGAGAAGCTGAACGTTTTTAAAAGAGTGATTTTTTATAACACCTTTTCCAAAAAAGCATTTGTGAGATGTTAAAGAATGCGCTAAAAGTGCCTTTTGAGAGGTTTCTTAAAAGTGAGTTTTTTTAATGTAAAATCTTACTTCAATTCTTTAGAGGCTTGACTAATACACCTTGTCCATTTTT
>NZ_JAHDIG010000122.1 GCF_020630935.1 Bernardetia sp. | reverse complement strand
TTGAAGCATCATATTTTTAATGGATTTAGTTTTTACTAAAGTAGCGTAATATTTTGAATAATCCTATCTAAACTTTAGTAATGCAGCATTTTCATTTCTACCACCGTAAAGACATAAATATTTTCACAGACTACTTTAACATTATCTGATTTCTCTATAAAATGCGTTCTATCTCTACAAAGTCTTATTTCATTTTCCTGCTACTTTCAATCTTACATTTCTCTTCCTTTGCTCAAACTACTGTTTTTGAAGGAACTCTAATCGACAAAGAAACCAAAGAAGTTTTGCCGTTTTGTAACATTTATTTTCAAAATACACAGCTAGGAACTGTAAGTAATTCAGAAGGGCGTTTTAGGTTACTTGTGCCTAAAGAGCAAGAAAAAGATACGTTATTTATCTCTTATATGGGTTATTCTACCAAGAAGATATATTTACCTCATCTTTTTTCTCAAGAAGGAAATCTTATTATAGAATTGGAGCGAGATGAAACCAAACTTGATGCTGTGGTAGTTCAAAGTTATACAGCAGATTTTCTCGTAGAGAAAGCAATAGAGAATATTTCTAAAAATTATTATTCTGACCCTATCAAAACAAGAGGTTTTTATAGAGTAGTTTCGAAAAAAGACAGGCAATATGTACATCTTTCTGAAGCTGTATTTGATTTACATCTTTCAAAAACAGAAAAACCTGATAGGCAATTCCGATTGGAGAAAATGAGAGCTATCAAAGATGAAAAACTCTCAAAAGGGATTGATTTAGGTCTGAAACCAAATGGAATCTATGAATTTGACATTGTAAACAGTATAAAAGATACTGACTTGCTCAATAAAAAAGGATTGAAATTACACGATTTTGAACTTGAAGGAACTGAAATGATAGATGGGAAAGAGGTTTTTAAAATTAGCTTTGACCAAAAAGAGGAGAAAAAGGCAGGCTACAAAGGTTATTTGCTTATAGATAAAGAAGATTTTGCTTTCTTATATTTTGAATTTGGTTTGAGTCCGAAAGGTATTGCATATCATAAATACGGCGATGCAGCTACACGAACTTTAATGAAACTCTTAGATGTTAATATCTCTGTCAAAGATGAAACATATCAAATTTTCTATAAAAAAATTGGTAATACATATTATCTAAATAATCTTTCTAGTTCTATTCTATTGAACTTCCAGTCTAATCGTCAGCATTTTAATTTTGACCTAGATACTAAGTTAAATTACCTTACCACAAGTATTGATACCACAACAAAAGAACCTTTTACCCAAGAGGAAGTATTAGGAAAAGGAAGATTAATTGAACATCAAAATTCTGTTTATGATAAAGACTTTTGGGAAAACTATACTATTGTGTTACCAAACCAAGAAGACGATTTTACAGAAATTGCTAAAACTATAGCAGCAAATAATAAAGCCAACGACCTAAAGAAAAAAGTTAGTGAAAGGCTTTATAAACTTCCTAAAGACAAGGCACTACGAGTAGATTCTCTTCTGACTTTCTATAATAATGAAGGGCTATTCAATGGAAATGCTCTAATCACTTACGAAGATGAGATTATCTTGGATAAGAGTTATAATAACCCACTCACACAGAATACAAAAAATTCTCAATTTCGTCTCGGCTCACTTAGCAAGACATTTACAGCCGTACTTATTTTGCAGTTAGAAAAAGAAGGTAAAATTAGTTTTCAAGATTCGGTAGGAACGTTTTTATCCAATTATAGGCATCCACAAATTACGATTTCACAGCTTCTTAGTCATCAGAGTGGTATTCCAGACTATTTAAAAAAGAATGCTTATGTTACTCAGATTATGGAAAAACCTTATTCTTCACAGAAATTGGTTGAACTTTTTTGTAGTGATAGTTTAGAGTTTGAACCTAGCCAAAAGTTTGAATATTCTAATTCGAATTATGTCTTGCTTGCCAGAATTATAGAAAAAATTACAAATCAAGATTTTTCAAAAGTAATCCAAGAAAAAATATTTGCGCCTTTAGAAATGAACGATACGTTTTTTGGAAGTAAAGAAGAGCCAAATAACATAGTAAAAGGATTTATGTATGGAAAGCCAGAACCATCGTATTTTATTGAAAACGTGATAGGAGCAGGAGGAATTACTTCTACCACAAAGGATGTATTGAAATGGAGTAAAGTATTAGATGGAAAATATCCACAGTTTATTGAAATTACTGATTTAGAAAAACTCTTTACTCCACAAGCTGAATATACAGACTGGGATGCTTTTTATGGTTATGGCTTTATGATTGATAGTCATTATTTCAAATCTTCAAAAGACAGTAGAATACTTTACCACCCTGGAACTGATTTTGGGTTTTATACTATGTTTCTCAAACAACCTACATCTGGCATTACTATTATTCTCTTAAACAATACTGGAGATTTTCCTCGTTTTGAAATAAGTGATATTATCTTGGAGCAGTTTGATAATTAGAGTAAAGTTGTGGAAAGTAAAGTGTATAAAAGTTGCAAATATTCGAAAGATAGCGTAATTTTGCACTCCATTTAGTCATTATAAGGATGATTGCCGAGGTTGGATTTAATCAGACAGAAACAATATCTGCTCTGAATCATAATATATATACATAAGGCTAAATGGTATGATATAGAATTGACCTTAGCAGTTTATCAAACACGTACAACATCGTACACAAAAAAATAAATTAAAATGGCAAGAGTTGCATATTTAGACACAGCAGCAAAAGAAGAAATTTTTGAAAAAAATAGTCTTCAAAAAAACAAAAAAGACACAGGTTCAGCAGAATCTCAAATCGCTCTTTTCACACACCGTATCAATCACCTTACAGAGCATTTGAAAAGCAATAAAAAAGACCACGCAAGCCGTTTGGGTCTTTTGAAATTGGTAGGTAAGCGTCGTAACTTATTAGATTACCTTATTAAGGTAGATGTATTGCGTTACCGTGCTATCATCAAAGAATTGAATATCCGTAAGTAATCCAAGAGTCATATTCTTGAAGTTTTCTAACCCTAAAAGTCTGTAAAAGGCTTTTAGGGTTTTCTGTTTATTTTACGGTTTGGAAAAAATAAATTGAAATACTAAAAAAAACTGTATCTTCGTAGCGAATGAACACAAAAACTAAAAAACGTAAATGAAACCAAATCCGATTGTAAAAACGGTTTCTCTCCCCGACGGACGAGAAATAAGTGTAGAAACTGGCGTACTTGCCAAGCAAGCTAGTGGTGCAGTAGTTGTAAAAATGGGCAAAACAATGCTCTTAGCAACTGTAGTAGGAGCAAAAGAAGCTCGTGAAGGAACAGACTTTTTCCCTCTTTCAGTAGATTATCAAGAAAAATTTGCAGCAGCAGGACGTATTCCAGGAGGCTTTCTAAAGCGTGAAGGAAGATTGTCTGATTACGAAATCTTGATTTCAAGATTAGTAGATAGAGCTGTTCGTCCTTTGTTTCCAGATAATTATCATAATGAAACTCAAATTATGATTTCTCTCATCTCAGCAGATGAGGAAGTTTTGCCTGATGCGTTGGCTGGTTTTGCTGCTTCGGCTGCTATTGCTGTTTCAGATTTGCCAATGCTTGAGCCAATGTCAGAAGTACGTGTAATCAAGCTAGGAGAAGAATATATCATCAATCCAACACCTGAACAAATCGAAGAGGCTAGTTTGGAGTGTATTGTCGCAGCTACTTATGACAATATTATGATGGTAGAAGGAGAATCTAAAGAAGTTAGTGAAGAAGATTTGCTACAAGCTATTCAAAAAGCACACGAAACTATCAAGTTGCAATGTCAATTACAAAGAGAACTTGCAGAAGCAGCAGGAACGACAGAAAAACGTGAGCATTTACAGCCAGAAGGTGATGAAGAATTAGAAAAATTCCTTCATGAAAATTATTATCAAGCTATTTATGATTCTGTAAAAGCTGGAACTTCCAACTCAAAATCAGAACGCAAAGATGCTCTCAAAGAAATCAAGCAATCTTACCTTGATACGCTTCCAGAAGAGCCAGCAGAGGGCGAAGAGCCAAATCTAAAACTCATCAGTAATTATTTCAATAAAATGTACAAAAAGGCAGCTCGTAATTTTGTACTTGATGAAGGCACACGCTTAGATGGAAGAAAAACAAACGAAGTGCGTCCTATTTGGTCAGAAATTGATTACTTACCTGCTGCACACGGTTCAGCTATTTTTACTCGTGGAGAAACACAATCACTCACAACTGTTACACTAGGAACAAAACTAGATGAGCAAATGATTGATGGAGCAATGACTTCTGGTTACAACCGTTTTATTTTACATTATAACTTCCCTGCTTTCTCAACTGGCGAAGCTCGCCCTAACCGAGGACCAGGTCGTCGTGAAGTCGGACATGGAAACTTGGCAATGCGTGCCTTAAAAAATGTCTTGCCTTCTTATGAAGATAATCCTTACACAGTTCGTGTAGTTTCTGATATTTTAGAATCAAATGGTTCTTCTTCTATGGCTACGGTGTGTGCAGGTTCGCTTGCACTTATGGATGCTGGTGTAAACCTAAAGTCGCCAGTATCTGGAATTGCAATGGGGATGATTTCAGATAGCGAAACAGGTAAGTTCGCTATTCTCTCTGATATTTTGGGAGACGAAGACCACTTGGGAGATATGGACTTTAAGCTCACAGGGACAGCTGAAGGAATAACAGCCTATCAAATGGACATCAAAATTGATGGACTTTCTTATGAAGTTTTACACAAAGCATTATTACAAGCCAAAGAAGGTCGTATGCATATCTTAGGAGAGATGAGTAAAACTATTTCTACAGCTCGTGAAGAAATGAAAGACCACGCTCCACGTATCCATCAGATTATTATTCCTCGTGATATGATTGGTGCTGTAATCGGACCAGGTGGAAAAATCGTACAAGAGATTCAGCGTGAAACAGGAGCAACGATTACCATAGAAGAAGTTAATGATGCAGGACGTGTTTCTATCTTTGCTACAGACAAGCAAAAACTAGAGCGAGCTAAAAATATTGTTACTGAAATTGTCAGCGAACCAGAAGAAGGGAAAGTTTACACAGGTACAGTAAAGAAAATAACTGATTTTGGTGCATTTGTAGAGTTTATGAGAGGAAAAGAAGGTTTACTCCATATTTCTGAGATTACTTGGGAACGTTTGCCATCTATGGAAGGTGTTTTAGAGGAAAATGAGGAAATACAAGTAAAACTAATGGAAGTTGATCCACGCAGTGGGAAGTTCCGTTTGTCAAGAAAAGTCTTATTACCAAAGCCAGAAGGCTTCCAAGAACGTCCACCTCGTGACAGAAGTAATGATAGAGGAGGGAATGGAAGAGGAGATAGAAGAAGCTCAAGACCACCTCGTAGAAATAACTAATAGTTTATTTTCTGAAATTTCAATAGAAAAACCCAATATTTTATTGGGCTTTTTTTATTGGCTCTTTTTTAAAAGATACTATCTATTACTGAGTTTTGAATATTATTTTATATTTCTCATAAATTATATTTTTACGTAAGTTTTTGATAATCAAAAGGTTACTTATTTTTTTGGCTTTCGCAAACGTTTTGTGTTTCAAAAAAGTTTCTTTATTTCTTCGAAAATGTTTGCATTTCTATAAATAGTTTGTACTTTTGCCCTCCCAAACGGGGAAACGCAGCACATTCTTTAGAGCGTGTTGAAAAAAACTTCAAAATTTTTAGCAATAAAATTTGGAGGTTAAAAAATAAAGTTTT
>NZ_JAHDIG010000121.1 GCF_020630935.1 Bernardetia sp. | reverse complement strand
AAAATGTAATCTCAACTCCTGATAGAAGTGTTCACTATTTGAAAAATAGAGGAGGGGTTGTTTTGACAAAATTTTCTAAACCCTCTCCTACAAATCCAAAAGAGCTACGCACAGAGGAAAATTACTCTGATGAAAAAGTAGCCTATTGGGGACAAAATAACGATTTTCCCTACCGTCTTAAAGAGATGATTAAAGGAACAATTGTTTCCTCTACGCTCTATTTCAAGATGAAAGCCATGTTCTCTAGAGGAATTGAATTTGGCTATGTAAATGAGGACGATGAATTTATACGCATCAAAGACAAAGAAATCAAAAAATGGCTCTATCGTTCTAATATCAATCGCTATGCGCTCAAGGCTATTTCGGATAAAATTTTCTACAATCATGCCTATCCAGAGTTTGTCTTTTCAGTAGATAAAAAACAAATCGTCTCCCTAGTAGCCCAAGAAGCTGAGTTCTGCAGATGGGAAAAACACGATAGCAATGGTTTTATAAAAAATTGCTATATCAAAACAAATTGGCACGAAGATCCAGCAGCAAAAGATGCTATCAAAGTACCTGTTATTGATATTTATACCTACGATATGGAGGAAATTAAAAAGAATACTTCCTTCAAATTTATCTACCCTGTTTTTACGCCCACAGGTAAAAAATACTATCAAGACTCCTACTGGTCAGCTCTTTTGGAGAGTGGCTGGTTAGATGTCGCTAAAGCAATTCCTTTGTTTAAAAAAGCCTTGATGGAAAATCAAATTACCGTCAAGTACATTATCAAAATTCCTGAGCATTACTGGGAGTGGAAATTTACAGCTGATGAAGATGGTAACGGAGGTTGGGATTCTTTTTCTAGTGATGAGAAACAGAGCAAAATAGACGAAGCACTACTAGAGTTTGAGGACTTTTTGACAGGGAATGAAAATGCTGGTAAAGCTCTCATGATGCATTACAAGTTTGATGCAAATACACAAGAAAAATACCCTTCGTGGGAAATAGAACCTGTCCGAAGTGAAATCAAAGATGGAGAGTACATACAAGATTCTCAAGAAGCTAATTCTCATATTTTTCATCATTTGGGCTTCCCCTCAGCTCTCGGAGGAAATGCCCCTGGTAAAACAGGACAGGGAGCTGGAAGTGGTTCTGATGTGAGAGAATATTGGAATCTGTTTTCTATCGTCAATTATGCAGAAGAGTACGAAATCCTTGATCCACTCAAGTTCATAGCAGAATACAACGGTTGGAACGACAAGCACGGTGAAATTATAGAGTTTCGCTTCAAAAAATCTTTCCTACAAACCAAAGACGAAGTAACCCCTAAAAAACGAGAAAATGCAGCAGAGTAAAGAAGAAGCTATTTATCATTTAGAGCAAGCTCTTCTACTGCTCAAAGAGTCAAAGGGAGAGCTAGACGATGCAAGAACTGTAAAGCCAGATTCAAAATATTGTAAAGGTTCTGACGCTGGACATTCAGGAATAAGTCCAGATGGAAAGTATTTGACTAGAGGTAAGTTTTGGATACACAAAAAAGGAAACTTTCACAAGGGAAGTACCTTCTTTGAGGACGTTTTTAATCGCATCATGCAAAACAAAGTCTTGAAGCACTACAAGGAAAATGGTATCAAATATTTAGTTCTCAATCACGAATATTTAGATACTCCTTTGGAGGAAAGAACACGCATCATAAATACCTATCACAAAGAGGTACAAAAGTGTACCTTAGATAGTCTTCATTCTAATGCTTCTAAAAAGCAGAAAGCTAGAGGCGTGTCTATTTGGACATCTCTTGGTTACACAGAGTCAGATAGAAGTGCAGATGATTTGTGGCTAAGAATTAATAAACATCTTGCTCCTAAGTATAATATAAAAATGCTCAAGCAAGATTGGACAGATGGGGATTATGATTATGAGGCTAATTTTTGGATGTGTAAACAAACGCTTTGTCCTGCTAAACTCAATGAGTTTTTGTTTTTTGACAACTATGAAGATGCTCTACTGGCAATGCGTGAAGATGTACAAGATGATTATGCCTTACAGTTCTACAATAATACAGTTTGGGAAATGGATAACCTAGTGATATGATACTACTTTTTAAAACCTTAGAAGAATACAGGAAGTACATTCCTCGTAACGTGGCCTCAAAATTAGAGCTTATTGAAGACAACATTAGAGTAGCAACAAACAGATTTCTGATTCCCTCTCTTTCAAAAGCGCAGTACAACGAACTAGCTAGAAAATTTGATAATGGAAGTCTAACAAATCATCAAAAAGAGCTATTAGACCACGCTAGAAGGGTAGTCGCTAATTTCTCGGCTTCATTGTCTGTTCCTTCAGATTTGGTACAGGTGTCAAAAATTGGTATTCATAATATACATACAAAGGATAAAAAAACTGCTCCAGAGTGGCAAGTACAAAAGCTAGAGCGCAGCTATGAAAAAAATGGCTATGCTGCCATAGAGGAAATGCTGGAGTTTTTGACAGAACAAAAAGCTAAATTTCCAAAGTGGGTTACTTCAGATGCTTTTACAGAAGCCAAAGAATGTCTCATTGATTCGGCTAAAACGTTCAATAGAAGTGTTTTTATTGACCAAAACCGTAGGCTTTTTGTGGAAATGAAGCCTACGATGATGCGCACGCAGCGCACCCTTATTTTTCCTATGTGTGAAGAGCTATTTGAAAAAATACTGGAGAAACAGAAAAACGGACAGCTACAAGAAAAATATCTTATCGTTTTGGAAATGGCACAGCTCGCACTGGCAAAACTCACAATGGCTGAGTTTATGAAAACAAAGCCTATTATTATCGATAAAGATGGAATTACGACCGTTTCTACAAACAACACACACACCATCAAAGGCAAAACGGCTGCTAGAGCGAATTTGATTTCGATGGCGCAACAAACGCACGAAACACAAGGCAAGAAAGAACTCGCAAATCTTGAAGCCTATCTCAAGAAAAACAGAAGGCTCTACCCAGAGGTAGAAGCTAAATATCCAGAAAAAAAGAAAACTAGCTCTTGCTGCTCCAAATGCCATCAGAGCGTTTGCAAATGCAAGAGAAGTAAAAGAAAAATTGTGCGTATTTAATCACTAAACTTTATATCATTATGCCTACAGAAAACGACCAATGCCTTACTATTCAATTTGTTGAAAATCAAATTATTCTAAAAGTAACCTTTAATCTTGCAGATAAGCGCATCAAAATAAAAGATGTTGATGGTGTAGATTACAGAATTGAAGATTTTACACAAGAAAAACTCACAGATTATAATACAGCGATGACTGCTGTACTGGCTAAAGCAACTACGCTTTTCAATCCTGTAGTATAACAAAATAAAAATGTGTTTTTTTGGCTATTAAGAATCAATACTAAATAGCCCTAAATTGAGGTCTAATCATTCAAAATCAGCGCATAGGGGCGTTTTTTTGAACCTCTTATCTAAATTCAATTTATATCGTATGGAAGAGCTAGTTAAAAATACTGATTCGCAGAATATCGATGACCTCAAAAGTGTCGTCTCCTTTACACTTGATGCTGCTGAATCGGCTGAACGTGTCTTGGAGGATAAAAAGGTAGAGCCACAAGAAACCTTGGCTGAAACTATGATTTTGGTAGGTAAAATCTCCAAACTCAAAAATGTAAAATCTGCCGTAAAGCAAACAAAACACCTCAAAAATCCTCTCAAGCGTCAAGAACTTGTTGAGTTTGTCAAAGAAGACTTCGACCTCAAAAATGATAAAGTAGAAGAGCTTGTTGAAAAAACGCTTGTACTTATCAAAAAGGCTGGAGACTTAGTAGAAGAGGGTGTGGAACTGGTAGAACTCTACAAACAAATCAGACAAAGCTAATTTGAACACACTTACTTTACATAACGAAAAGTATCGAACTGAAAAGCTCATTCCATCCAAGTGGGATGAGCTTTTTTTAGATCAAGCCCTCCGTATTTTGCGACTGCAAAAATACCCTGAGTGTTTTTCTGTGCGCTTTCTTATGCTCAAAGTACTGCTCAATCTTAGACTGCTTAAAAAAGGTTTCAAAAGTGATCTATTTTTTGCTCTCCTTCTTAAAAATCACAGTCAGAAAGATAATTTCAAGCTGCTGGCTTTTACCGATTGGATATTTGAAGAGGAGAAGTCTTGTACAAAGCTACTGCTTACCAAGGTCAAAAAGCCACTTAAAAAAGTAAGAGTATGTAAGGATTTTGACAAAACCCAGTTTTGGCAATGGGTACACGCAGATACTAATTTCTTAGCCTATGCACAGACAGGAGACGAAATAGCTATCGATAAAATGATGGCGTGCTTCTACCTAAAAGATACCTTCAACGCAGAGACTATCGAAGAAGAGTCTACATTTTTTAAAAATCTACTGCCTGAAAAGAAAGAGCTATTTCTCATGTGGTACATAGGCAATCGTCAAGTGCTTGCTCAGACGTATGATGCTGTTTTTGGAGGAGAAAAAGAAGAGACAAAAAGGCGAGACTTTGGCTGGGCTGGAGTCCTAGATGATTTAAGCACAGATGTAACCAAGATGGAACAAGTCGGAGAGCTTAACATTCACAATGTTCTCTTTTCTATGAACAAGCGCATCATCAGAGATAGAGAAGCACAAGCAGAAGCTGAGAGAAACAACAAACAAAAATCATAGCCATGATAGTGTACGAGTATCAGAACTATTTTGAAAATATTGCAAGAAACTACAGAAAAATTCTTCATAATCCCGAAGAAGACAGGAAACGCTTCACCACAGGGAACATTGAGGAGCTTTTAGGTGGACTCAAAGCTGAATTAGATTTGAGTGAACCTTGTCTCATTCTCTACAACTTTGAAGGGCGTTTTTTAGAGGACGATGCAGAGGCAAAACGGCTACTGATGCAATCTGCTTTTGCCATTGTGCAAGATGTAGAAGAAACTGATTTTGAAGATATGGACAAAAAATCGGATGAGCTCTTTCAGATCGGTTCTGCTATTATCGGTAAAATGCTACACGATAGAGAGCTGCACGCTGAGGGCAAAAAATGTCCTTCGTTTATCTCTACATTTTCGCTGGATTCTGTAAAACAAACCTATGTTGGAAGAATTGGAGACAGCTCTTACGGCTGGCTCTTTGAGTTTGATATTCAGAACTCTGCTAATGAGCTGCTAACCTACAGAGAGGAGGAGTGGAATGAGTGAAATAAAAAAGTATTCAGGTAATTCAAATATTGGTGGAATTTGTGAAGTGCGTTTTCTCAAAAGATGTAATTTTGAGAAGTATCAGCTTCTGATAGAAAGATACCGAGGGAAAAACGGAATCATAAAAATATCAGCGAAAGAGGAGCTACTGAGTGTATTTGAAAAAATATATCATACTCGTTATTTAGGCTTTCACGAACAGCAAAATACGAGAAGCACACACGGCTTGTCATTTCCTCAAACGCTTACTTTTTCTGTTCCCAAGGATAGACCCGAAGTGCTGGCTAGAATTACGCAGCTTCAAGATGAGCCTATAACCGTCATTTTTAGAAATAACAATGACGATTGGAAACTTATCGGTACAGAGGAAGATTGGGCAATGATGCAAATAGCACAGCAAACAGGTACAGATACAGCCGACCCCAACAAATATATTTTTGAGGTAGTCTGTAATTCTCGTTATCTGTCTCCTTTTTTAGAGTATGAAGTCAGAGAAGAAGAGCCTCCTCCAGTAGATGAGCCTGCTGATTGCTTTGATTCTGGTTCAGGGTATTCTCATAAAACGGTAGAACCAAGAGAGGGACGAAAGTCTTATTTCTCACAAAGGTTCTTGAGAGCTGGCACGTATAAAGTGACAGCTCAAATAGACTTACCTACCCAGGTAATTATAAGGGATTTGAATACCAGTACCATCATAGATATTAGAAATATTCCATCAGGAACAAGCACCTATAC
>NZ_JAHDIG010000120.1 GCF_020630935.1 Bernardetia sp. | reverse complement strand
ATTTTACAGCATTATTTTTTTACCATTGAATTGAAGAATAGGAGGAGTACATGAAATAGTGTGCTTCTCTTTTTTTAGTGTAGTTACGTTTGTTTTTGTAAACCTTTTTGAAGTGTTGTTTTTATGAATGTAAAGGAAGGATAAAAGGCTACTGTACCCTTATCTTTTTTCTTTTGGTTGCAAAGAATTTTTTTTGAAGTCTTTTGTAGATCATATAAGTGGAGTTGCAACAAGATGGTATAAAAGGGAGGAGTGAAGGCTTGGTGGTGTAAAAGTATAAAGTGGTGGTGTATGCTTGGCAAGATTGCAATTCCGTCACGAAGTTTTGAGAAATGACACGGAATTGCTATCTTGCCAAAAGGGAGACCCCTTTGGAATCCCCCCAAATACTATCACAAGGTATTAATTAATGCGAATAATTTATGATGAAATTTCCAACACTTCAAGAGTACCTTCAATCAAAAGGAGTCAGCAAAAAAACTTCCAAAAAGAAGATAGAAAAACATAAGGAAACTTATAAAAAATTATATCGCAGTCACTACTATAAAACAAAAGAAGCCAATCAAAAAGCCATTAAAATTAATCCTACATTTAGAGAGTATCAATTGCTTTGTAGAGTTGCCAAAGAACATAAAAAAAGAGTTTCTACTTATGTTCGAGAAGCAGCAATTGCATACTCCAAAAAGGAATATATTGCTCCTGATGAAAGCCTTGTATATGACCTTATTGCAGAGCTAAATTCCATCGGTTCAAACATCAATCAAGTCGTTCATCAGCTTCATGCAATAAGGGCTTATAATGATGCTGCCCACTATGAAAAATTACTGAAAGTGGTAAAAAAATGTAAACAAAAAGTAAATACTTTTTTGACAGAACCGCCCGAAATAGAGGAAGTGTTGAGCAATTATTTAAGCAAAAATCCTTCTGAAAAACAGCGATTTCTTGAGTTAATCGAGCGATTGTAAAAGCGTTAAGTTATGATAATTAACAGCAATACCCGAAAAGATATTTCTTTTCGTCAGCTAGTCGGCTACATCTATGAGGAACATTTGCATAGGGCAGATGGGGAGGAAATAGAGGAAGAAAAGAGGGATGAAAGAGACTTTATTTTGTTACATAATTTTCAAGATTATGGGGTAGATTTGGAGAATACAGAGGAAATTGCCAATGCTTTTTTAGAGAATGATAAGCAACGAAGAAGGCGTAAAAATGGTGTAACCATGTACCATGAAATAGCGAGTTTTGCTCCAGAAGATCAAGACAAAATGACTCGCTCTATGCTCTATGATATGGCTCGAAAATACATCGAATTAAGGGCGAAGAATGGTTTGGTTTTAGCACGTCCTCATTTTGATAAAGATCATGTTCATATCCATTTTATGATAAGTGGGAATGAGCAAGGAAACAATCGTTCAATGCGAGTGAGTAAGGAGCAGTTTAAGGGGCAACGTAGGGCAATGGAGGAGTATCAATTGTCCAACTATCCGCAGCTCTCTAAATCCTATGTACAAAGTAGGGATGGTGTTCAGAAGAAGCAAAAATACAACCGTACCAAACAGGAAAAGGTCAAGAGGCAAATGGAAAAACGAACTGCTAAATTTTCAATATTTGCTTTGATTTTAGAAGAATTTGAAGCAGCTATTTCTAAAGCTCATAATCTCAAAACACTTGTGAAAGAAATCAAAGGGAAGGGCTATCAAGTGTATGAAAGAAGGGGACAAGCGACAGGTATTGTGGTCAATAATAAGAAGTATCGTTTTACCACTTTGGCTGCGAAAACTAAGTATAATAAAAAAATGGAATTGATACTTTCCAATAAAAAAGTAGCCCTAGAAACAGAGCGTAGAATTGAAAAAGATTTAGCTGATTTGAGACGATTACGAGAGAAACGAGAGCGAGAACAGGAACGAAATAGAAAAAATAACAATGGTAGAAAACGATAAATTATCGCTCCCTACCATCCTTTTCTTGCCCATATCGCCCTCTTTCATTTTGCCTTTCTTGGTTCTTTTTACGCAGATCGGCAAGGTCTTTTTCTCGCTTTTTGTTTGGGAAAACTTGCTTCCATTCGCTTGTTTTTTCCAACTCTTTTTCCATCTTTTTTTGCTCTGTGAGTTCATCAATGGCTTGTTGGAAAAAGGCTCTGTGTTGACGTTTAGCTACCCATTTAGGTAGTGGCATAAGCCATCCCACAAAGCCACTATTAACGTTTCTTTTCCATTGTATAAATTGTTGAGTTGCCTTTTTTTGAGCTTTTAAAGTAATCTCTTGTTCTTCCTTTTTAGTAAGCTGAATTTTCATAAGAATATTTTTTTTCTATGGTTAACATTTGAATAATAAACTCTGTGTGAAAGTCTAAATCTGCCTTTTCCTCTTTTAGCTTTTGGACTATTTGCTGATAGATTTTTTGATGAATTGTCCAACGGTTTTGCTTTGCTCCTTTGATACGATCATAAATTCCGAGTACAAAAGATTTGGAATGACATCGAAACAGAAAATGAAGCCTCTGGATGGGGAGGATAATCACATCTGAAAGTTTCGCCAATACTCTAAAGACTAGAGCCAAAGGAGAAAAGATAATTTTCAACACGATATTGGTAATGCTGTTATCCATGTTCAGTAGGATTAAATAAGATTAATCCTACTTATAGCACAGATTTCTTTGAAAGTCAAAAAATCAAAGGAGGTCAAACATACCTTTATGGTTCAATCCTCTAATTGTATGTAATCAATTGAATCTATTGTTGTACTTAATAATGAAGCATCTACCTCATAATTTTCTAAGCAACTTCTTTTGAATAGTCGCCTATGCTTATAATATGGTTTTACCTTCAACTTCACAGGCTTCCGAGTACTACTAATATATAGAATTGTATTCTTGGGAAGCATTCGTATTTGATTGGCAAATAATACGTTTGTACCCTGCTCTCGACCATTACTATCTGCAACAGTTGTTCGCCCAAGCATAGACTCTATATTCTTACAAGTTTCATGTGATAAGCCGCCTAAAAAAACTTTGTGATTGATTGCTCCAAGTATGGCTTTTGCTTTGATTTGTCCATACTGTACAGATAACTGATTGATGTCCTGAAGTATCAATAAAGCCCCTGCATTGTACTTTCTTAATTGAGATAAATACACATCCAGTTCATTAATTCTAAGTATTCCAATCTCTTCCAATAAGAAGAAAATGGATCTCTGATTTTGGACTTTTTCTTTCATACAAAAATCCATCAATTGAGTGGTCAGAATATTTATAAGTGGTGCATAATAAGGTAAATTAATTTCTGGAAATTGTAGAAAGAGAACTGTTTTTTCTTGTCGGAATAAATTAAAATCAAGTGTGTCACCTGATACCAACCAAGCAATACCATCATCTCCTCCAAACTTCTCTAGGGCAGTTTGAGCAGTAGAAAGAAAGGAGGTAAACTCCTTACTATTGGCTGCTAAAATTCCTTTAAATTCTTTGGCAGTACTTTCATCTACATTTTCTAGAATGAAGCGTTCTGTTTGCTCTCGATTAAATTCAAATTCCGATAGCATACGGTAAGCATTGGGCAAATGTGCTTGGCTAGGCACTTGATTTTTGATAGCAACCAAAAAGCATTTAAGTAAGCGTTTTGCCGAACTTGTCCAATAACTGTCAGACTCCCCTTTGGAAGTGTAAGCCATCTTAATTAGTGTTTCTGATAGTTTAGATACATCACTTGTATTCTTACATCGAAGCAAGGGATTAAAACGGATGGAGTGCTTTAGATTATTAACATTGAGCCGAAGAATATTATAACCATTCTCATGGAGGTATCCACTTGTTTCATATAACTCTTGACTCGGATCCATAACAATCCAAGAAGCGTTTTTGGTTTTAAGTAAAGAAGGAAAAGCAGTAATAGTTGACTTTCCTGAACTTGGAGGACCGACCACAATCATCCCTGCATAAGAATCATTTTTACTGATACTAACCTTTGAGCCAATGCTAAAGCCTTGGTAACTACTTTTTAAAAATTTGCGTCTCGTCCAGAAGTCGGCAAATTCTGCATTTCCGAAAAGTTTTTTCTTCTTTTTCCAAAACATGAAATTGATAGTACCTAGATATGTTTTGAGGGTAACTACCAAACTCGTAACTAAAATAAAAATGCTTTTACTTCCCTGCCCTAATGTTTTAAATATCTTTTCAGGATATAAAAAAAGAATAAAAAGACCTACCCATAATTGCCAAAAAAACAAAGAATCTAAACGCATCAATAAGGGAGTAATCCATAATGATACGCTATAACTAACCAAATAAAATTTGATGAAATAAGCAAGTCCTCCAGACAGAAGACTTGCCCCTAAAAATCTACTACTATCCATATTTACCTCCTTTTTTGCCTTTACCAAATACTCTAGAAATGAAATGAAATATTCCTTGTATAATATTTGAGAGAACATAAAATATTCCCTTTCCTATATGAAAGATTAAATTTAGTGCTTGTGAAAAAATACTGCTTCCTAATTTTGGTAAGAAAGCAATTACTGCCCCGATACTAAGTGCAATGGGATCATCTAAGCCAAAGAATACATGAATTGGAGCAGCTATAAGAATGGTTAAAATAAGTCTAAGACTAAATGATACACCTATATAATTTTTACTCATGATGCTTCTTTTTTATCTTTTTTAAATAGAGAAAAAATATTACTTTTCTTCTTTTCATTTGAGGCTTTATTCTCTTTTTCTTTCTCTTTAGGTTTAATATTTTTGCTGACTTTATGTAGCATACTAGACAAAGAAGTGGCTAGAGTAATCATCATTTGACCAACAAACTCCCCTACTGTTCTAATCATATTTGCAGCTATTTTTGTTAGTATTGCCACCATCTTTATTACTGCTTTTATTGCTTCAAAGATTGCTCTAATCATAATATTTCATTTTGAGTTTGGAAGCGACTTACTGTCGCTCCCTTAGTGATAAAATAAGATTGATAAACTCGTTCAACTTCTACTCTGTGTTGGTCGTATTGTGATTCTGTGCGACTCTTATATGCAAAAATGACATCTAGCCCTTTTAGTGATTCGCATTCACAGTAGTAATCAAGAAAGTCAATTATATCAGTTGAGTTTTCTCTGATTTTTTTTGGAGTCATTTTGAGAAAACTTTTTTCATTGGTATGTTCCAATGAATCAGTGTAAAGAACCAATTGTTTCTTTCTATAGGGCTGATTTAAGGTGTGATGAATCACATCAAAAAGAGGTTTAGCAATTCTGCTTTGGGAATAGCCCTCCTTTGGAAGGTTAATCTGGCTTACAGTATTATCCCAATTTCCTACAAATCGTTTCAACTCTTTTGCTGTTCTTCTTTTTTCTAAAGCAGCAGCTTTGGAAAGAGTAGGTAATGTTATACTGTAATGTTCTAATCCTGTTTGAGGCTGTAATATGAAAATATCTGTTTGTCCATAATGAGCAGTTGGATTATTTAAACTATTTCCTAGACCTTTTAAAGCATCTTCTCCAGAGCCAAGTGCATCTGTTACATTTATAGCCCCTCCAGAAGGATCAATAAAAATAGAACGTACAGTCGTTTCTTGTACCTCGCAACTTGTACAAAAGCAAAGAAGAAATAGTAATAAGGATGTAATTGTACCATTTAGACCAAGCCTTTTTTGACGACGTTTTTGTCTTTCTTCTTTTAGGCGAATAGCTTCTTGAATGGCTTGTTCTTCCTTTTGAGCTTGTTCCGTTTGCTGTTTACTTAATTTGTCTTTTTCAATGCCTTTATAAAATTCATTTTTCTCTGCACCATCTAGCCCATCTTCCATTGTTTCAATGGTAGAGTTGAGTTCTATGGTGTTTTGAAGTTCAAAATCTTTAACCTCTTTTTGACGTTCAACAATTTCCTCTTCTTTTTGAATTCGGTTATTATTGTGTTGTTCAGCAATAACTCGTAGAGCATGATATTTGATTGTTGCTTTATTTTGATAAAGATTAGCTGATACAGCATAAGTAACAATGTAGGCAGCAGAACTAAGGCAAATAGTCATTAGGTTATACCTACCCAAAGGGGAGAATTTGCCCACGCTATTTTGCGTAACTAATT
>NZ_JAHDIG010000119.1 GCF_020630935.1 Bernardetia sp. | reverse complement strand
GGGACAAGATAAGGATTTTATCTTGTACTTGCTGTTGCGTCAGCATATGCTGACACAATGAGAGCCTTGCACCAAATAGGAGGATAATTAATCCTGTTTATTTTTTATTTCATTAAACCTACTTTCTAAAGTCACCCCAGTTACCAACTCCCAAAAGTATAGTTCAAAGGTAATCACTTTTCCTGTTTCTTTATCAATAACTCCTTTTGAGTAATCAGGTAAGAGAGTATTAGAATCAAATTCACTTTTAAGAAGACGAATAAATACCCATCCAAAAGAAAACTCTTCCAACTCACTACCCACTATTTTACTTTTTTTAGTAGCATTAACTTGTTCGATATAATCGCTCTGTATTTTTTTAGCTGTCTCTAAGTCAATCATAAAATTTTATTAGTGTTGCATAAATATTGGATTTTAAAGTAGCAAAAAACTATTTAAAAACCACTTTATTCCATTAGCAAATTGCTGAAAAATAGTGTGGTTTTAGTTCATCATTCAAAAAAACTTTTTCTTATCTATCACCATCTTTTATGCTCAAATATATTATTCCATTTCTGATACTGGGCAGAATCTAATACCAAAGAATTAAAAGAAGAAGGATACATATGATATAAAATTATATCGTCTGCTATCGTCATTATCTCTGCATCTGAACCAACATAGTTTACCCAGTACTGTTTAATATAAATATCTGTCTGAGTGCCATTACGAACTAAGAGACAAGAACCTGTACCTTGTGCGCCCTCTTCCCAAAAAGCAAAAGCAAGTTCGATAGGTTGTGTAATTTTCTGCTTGGAGTTCTTTTGAAACAAATAAAGAGCAGAGTAGTCGTTGTATTTCGGTTCAAAACGTACAAATTGCACTTGTGTGTCAGAATTAAGGCGATACGTTCCTAAATTATATCCTGTATATTTGTTATACGTAGTAGGGATAGATTGATAATGTTCTCCTTTAGAAGCAGCTTTCAAATAAATATTGGTCACAGAATCAGAAAGTTTTTGTTCTGTTTTAGTAGTATCCATAGTAAAATCAATGGTGACATAAATGGTATCTTTCTCTAAAAACATATCTCTCACAAAATTTTGACTTTTACTAGAAGTGAGTTTGGGAGTACAAGAGAATAGCAATACAATGATACTGCTAACAGTTAATATAAATTGGATTGTCGAAAACATAGAATAGAATGAGTATTGAATATCATATAATACAAGTTAATAAAAAACCACCTCATTCTATTAGCAAATTGCTAAAAAATAGCGTACCTTCCATTCATAATTCGTAATTGAAACATTCGTAATTGAATAAAAAATGCTTTTTTCCATTTATCGCTCTTCGGCAGGTTCTGGCAAGACCTACACACTTACTAAGGAATACATCAAACTCGCTCTAGCAAGTCCTAATCCCCAACTTTTGGGAGACTTTGATGTGCATTATTACAAGCATATTTTGGCAGTAACTTTTACCAACGATGCAGCTAAAGAGATGAAACAGCGTATTATTGGCAAATTAGATGCGTTTTCGGTGCTAGAGACGGCAGAAAAAGATTCGATGTTTCATGACGTGTTGAAGGAATTGAATGAAGAATATTCCAACTTAAAAATTACGAAAGAAGAAATTGTGGAGCGTTCGAAGGCGTTGCACCAAACTATCTTGCATCATTATTCCGATTTTGCTGTCTCTACGATTGATTCGTTTTCGAAGCGAATTGTCCAAGCCTTTACCAAAGATTTGGATTTGCCACCCAATTTTGAGATTCAGCTAGATATTGAGGAAGCACTAGAGGAAGCTGTTAGCCGAATGTATTACAAGATTGGGGAGCGAGGCGACAATCATTTGAGCGAAGTAATGAAAGAATTTGTCTTGAAAGAAACGCAGGACGAAAAAAGCTGGAATGTAGATAAGGGACTACTGGATTTTGGGAAAATCATTTTTGAAGAAGCCAAAAAATATTCTGTTGATAAAATAAAAGCCCTTACTCAGACGCAGCTCAAGATGGTAAAGGCTGATTATTTGGAGTATATCGATAAGGTAGAGAATGAGATTATCCCACAAGCTGGCGATTTTGGTAGAATTTTGTTGAGTGCTTTTGAAGAAAACGGTTTGGTAGCCAAAGATTTTCATTATTCCACACGAGGAATTTATAATTATGTCTTGACTTACGCTAAAAACGAAGAAAAAATAAAAGACGAGTGGAACAAACACAAACCTCTCAACTCTTACATTGCCAACGACGGTTTGAAACTAGATAAATGGGCTGCCAAAGCTACAAAAGGTTCTAGCTTAGAAGCTATCAGAGAACTCTCGCCAAGAATAAAGGAAATGGTTTTGAAAATTGAGGCGTTGAAAAATGAATATCAAGAAAAATATGCGTACAGCCGAATGATGCGACGTTTTATTTTTCAGATGATGTTTTTAGAGGAAATCGGAAATCAAATTGAATTTCTAAAGGAGAAGAAAAATCACGTTTATCTGAGTGAGTTTAATGAGAAAATAAATAAAATTGTGGAGAATGAACCTGTTCCCTACATTTTTGAGCGAATTGGAGAGAAGTTTAAACACATTCTGATAGATGAGTTTCAAGATACTTCACGAATGCAATGGCATAATCTGATTCCACTTGTGTCGAACAGTTTGGCAAACGGAATGCGTAGTATGGTGGTGGGAGATGCCAAACAAGCAATTTATAGATGGCGAAGTGGAGATGCTGACCTTTTGGTAAATCTGCCAGACGTTCCGACGGCTGCCCCAGACTCAATGCTTTCCGAACACATCGATATTTTTAAAGAATACGCCAGCCAAAAAGTGTTGGGAACAAATCGTCGTAGTCTTCCAAAAATTGTAGAGTTCAATAATAAGTTATTTCACTTTGTAAGAAAACGTTTTTCTTCGCTTAGTCCAGATTTGGCAAATCATTATGCCGAAGTAGTGCAAGAAACTGTTTTTGATGAAGGTGGACATGTTTCGGTGCGTTTTGTAGAAAAAAGCAGTAAGGAAAGTACAAAAATCTATCAAGACCGAACCTTTGATTACTGTTTAGATTTGGTTAAAAACCTTCAACAGCAAAATTATAAGCTAGAAGATATTACCATTTTGGTAAGAACCAACGGACTAGGCGCATTCTTGGCAGAAAAATTTATCGAACAAGAAATTCCTGTGATTTCAGGTGATTCTTTGCTTTTGGTTTCCTCAAAGGTAGTCAAGACGATTATCAATTTTATGTTTCTTTTGCAACAGCCGAATGACGCACCACGAAAACTAGAAATTATTGAGTTTTTAGAGGAACATTTAGAGAAAAAGTATGAATCTGAAAATCCTCCTTTCGATTTAGCAAAAGAAGTAAACAAAGAAGACGAGGAGAATTTTACAAGAATCATAAAAGAACAGTTCAAAAAAACACTTTCAATGCCTGTTCTGCGCCATTTGTCGCTTTATGAAATTGCTGAAGAACTCATAAGAGAGCTAGAACTCTATCGCCACCACACCGAACAGCTTTATATTCAAAAACTACTAGATGTTTTGTTCGAATTTAGTAGAAATAAGAACGATAATTTATTAGATTTCTTAGAACATTGGGAACGCAAAAAAGGACGTATTTCTATCTCGTCGCCAGAAGGAGGAGCTGCACTGCGTGTCATGACAATTCATAAAAGTAAGGGTTTGGAGTTTCCTGTTGTGATAATGCCATTTGCAGATTGGAGTGTAACGCCTAGAAGTCAGAGCCAACTTTGGGTAGAGTGGGAAGATAATCCGATTGCACCAGACCTTTCCACAATGATTTTGTCGATGCGTGAGACGATGAGGGAAGGTGTTTTTTCAGAAAATTATAAAAAAGAATGGTCATTAAATTTTATTGATGCTATTAATAATCTCTACGTCGGACTAACACGCCCAACAGAAAAACTATTCATTCTGACAAAAGAAGTTTCCAAATTAGAAGACAAAAAAGTACCTAAAGGCAAAGCCAATGACACTAAAAAAGAAGATAATTTTAACATTGAAAAAGTAAAGGATGTAGCTGATTTGCTAGGTTTTTTCTTGTTAAGGGAAGCTGATGGGGTTAGTAAAATTCGTCCTCAAGAATATATACTTTTTGAAGATAATACAAACAAAAAACACAAAGACAAGGTTTATGATAAAGAAACGCTCAATATAAAACAGCTTGTCAGTACGGAAGCTAGAAATAAAATCAGAGTACGAAAGAATAATTTGCGTTACGACGAGAGTTATTTGACAGTAGAAGATTTTTATGATTCTAGGAAAGATGGTCTTTTGATGCACTATGCTTTCGAAAAAATCTTTACCATAGACGATACTTCAAAAGCCGTTCAAAGCCTTATCAATGAAGGACTTATTGCTGAAAATGAGCGAATACATTTAGAAAATAAAATGAAAGACGTTATGAAATTGCAACAAATTGCAGAATTTTTCCGTCATGACGTAGATATTTCTAAAAATCCAGAAAACCCAAATGCGTATCAAATCCTAAACGAACAGGAGATTATCCAAAAGGGAAATCGTAGAGTGTTGCGTCCAGACCGTATTATGGTAAAAGGCGATACAGCTATTCTCATAGATTATAAAACAGGGCAGATAGACCCTAATCATGAAAAACAAATCAATGGGTATGCAAAAGCTCTTTATCAGATGGGTAAACGCAATATAAGGCGTTTTTTGGTTTATACTGAAAAAATGAAAGTCGTAGAAGTGGATTAATCCAATATATAGTAAAACATCTATTTCGACGAACTTCTATATCGCTTCGGCAAACTTGGCAATACTTTTGATAAACCTTTGTTTTGATATTTGATTATTTCAATTTTTTGTTAGAAAAATATCAAAAGTAAAACCAACAATTTTTTTGATTAAAATTTTTTATTCAACAAATCCAATTCAAACAATGAAAAAATCAATTTTTTCTTATTTTTCGTATTTAGTTCTTTTGCTCTTAGCTGTCGGAACATTATCTTCTTGTGGAGAAACAGATGGTACAGACCCAGCTCCAACCATTACTATTAATCCTACAAGTGCAACAATTGACGTAGGACAACAAGCAGACTTTACCTATACTGTAGTTGCTTCTAAAAATTTAGAAGAAATCCGTATCATTTCTCGTAATGTTACACAACAAACGGTTGTAGATTTTACCAACAATGATTCTCACAATGGTACTTTTTCTTTCATAGGTGGAATAGATGATGCAGGTACAACAGTTACAATTACAGTTGAAGCAGTAGATACAGACGGAAATCGTTCTAGTAGCTCAGTAGATATTGCAGTAAACGACGCTCCAGACCCAATCGCTATTAAAACATATCCTGCAATTCTTTTAGGAGCGCAAGACAATGCTAGTACAGGTAGTTTCTTGGATGCTAGTGAAGGCAATGTTTATAAAATTGCAGATGCTAAAGCAAACTCTGCTTTGGTAGATATGGCATATTTACAAGGTTCTTCTTCTAATGGACAAGGTGCAGTAATTGGTTCGTTACGTGATGCTTCTGTAGAGCAAGTTTTTTCTACTGAAACTGGCTGGGCAACAAGAAACGATACTCGTTTCAGAAATACAAGCCTAACAACAGCTAATTTTGATGCTATTATAGATGGTTCTGAGCTTACAGCTGCTTATGCTGCTGGTTCTGAGCCTAATATCGGAACTACTGGCGACCCAAGAGAGGGTGCTACTTCTCGTGTAAATCAGCTTGCTGCAAATACTGTTTTTGCTTTCAGAACTGCTGATGGAAAAGATGGTTTAGTAAAAGTAGTTAGTATTGATGCTGGAACTACTGGTTCAATCCGTTTAGAAGTGAAAGTAGTAGAATAATAATTCTTATCTCACTTTTTAGAGATAAAAAAGGTCAGTTCAAAACGTTTTGAACTGACCTTTTTTGTTTAACGTGAACTCGGGATTATATTTATTGATTATCAATAAGTTATGATATTATTTAATCTTCGGTACTGCCCTTTGGGCTGACCTTGATTAAAAGTAGGTCAGTCTCGTTAGAGCAGACCGAAAATAGTTTCTGTAGTGTATAGAGAAGCACTTAAGTAATTATCTACTACAATTTTGTTAAATTTGATTTATTTTTTCATAAAAC